>JAQTOJ010000007.1 GCA_028713395.1 Dehalococcoidales bacterium
GGCAGTATGGTATGGACGCGGATAGAATCGAACCCAAGGTCAGTTACGTGAAAGCCTTTAAAGCCTGGGGTTGGGTCGTGGGTACGGGTGTATATACGGTTGATGTTAATACCGCGGTGTCGGCTGCTAGAAATCAGTACATGATTCTCAGTTCCATCATTGCGGTATTATGCTGCGGTTTTTTCTATGTCGTCGCCATGTCTATGTCTCGCAATATTGAAAAAGTATCTCACGTGGCTCAAAAGCTGGCTTTGGGTGATACCGATCAGCAAATCAATATCAAATCCAACGACGAAATCGGAGATATGGGTGCGGCGCTTGGTAACGTGGTGGATTATCTCACTGAAATGTCCAACTCCGCCCGGCGGATTTCCAACGGTGATCTATCGCTCGAAGTGACCCCGAAATCGGATGAAGATACGCTAAGTAAGAGTTTTATCCAGATGACCGCGAGTATCAAGGCCATGCTCCAGGACGTGAATATGATGGCCGAAGATGCCATTAACGGTAAGCTTGCTACCCGGGCCGATGTCTCCCGCCACCAGGGTGATTACGCGGCGATAGTCGATGGCGTCAACAAGACGCTGGATTCGCTTGTCGGCTTTATGGATGATATCCCTTCACCCGCCATGATCATCAACACCGATTATGAAATTCTTTACATAAATAAAATGGGGGCGGCTCTTGGAAATACCACCCCCGATCAATTGGTCGGCAACCGGATACACTGCTACGATTACTTCAAAAAAGGTGATTGTCGCACTGCCCGTTGCGCTTGTAATCAAGCCATGCAAAACAACCGGCAAACCGTTTCGGAAAGTGACGCTCATCCGGGTAACTCCAACCTGGAAATCAAATACACCGGGCTCCCCATCCGTAATCGCGCCGGAAATGTCATTGGCGCCCTGGAGTTTATTCAGGATCAGACCGATATTAAAAACGCCGCAAAATTGGCGCAGAAAATCGCGGATTACCAGGAAGTTGAAATCGAACGCCTTGGCGGTAATCTGAAAAACATCGCTGCCGGCGATCTGGCTTGTGATTTCAACATGGCTCTCAGCGACGCCGATACCCGGGAAGCGGGTGAAAAATTCCGGAAACTATTTGATGCGTTGCAAGTCACCGTAAAAACTATAGAATTGCTTATCAACGATACCATCGTCTTATCCAATGCCGCCATTGAAGGTAAATTATCTACCCGTGCGGATATTTCCCAGCATCAGGGCGAATTCCGTAAAATTGTTGATGGCGTCAATAAAACCCTGGACGCCGTGATTCTGCCTGTTAACGAAGCGGCGGCGGTTCTACAGAAATTAGCGGAAAATGACCTCACCGTGCGTGTGAACGGTGACTATCGTGGGGATCATGTCATCATTAAAAATGCCCTCAATCAAGCTATCGATAGTTTAGCCGGTTTGGTACAGCAACTCAGAAACCAGGCTCTCAACCTTGCTACTTCCAGCAAGCAGCTTTCTGAAGGCGCGCAGCAATCCGGTAAAGCCGTGCAACAGATCGCCGGGGCCAGTCAGCAAATGGCCAGTGGCGCTCACGACCAATCTCAAAGCACCCAGCAAGTGACGACGGCCATGGAAACCTTTACCAAAGCCGTAAATAATGTCAATGTCGCTTCGGCGGAACAAAACAAAATGGTCGAGCAGGCTTCTCAAGTGATCAATCAGGTGGTGGCGGCTATTACCCAGGTCACCAGGAATGCTCAGGACGCGTCTGGCGCGGCCTCCAAGTCTTCCCAATCTACCCAGAACGCGGAAGACATGACCCGCCGCACCGCCGAAGCCGTCAATTCCATCAAAACAAGTATCGCCGTAATGTCCAAGACGATTGGTGAAATGAGCGAACGCGCCACACAGATTGGCAAAATCGTGGAAACGATCGATGACATCGCCGCCCAAACCAACCTGCTGGCGCTAAATGCCGCCATCGAAGCGGCGCGCGCCGGCGAACACGGCAGTGGCTTTGCTGTGGTGGCTGACGAAGTCAGAAATCTGGCGGAACGCACGGCGGTGGCTACCAAGGAAACCGCCGACCTGATCGGGGATATGCAAGTATCCGTCAAAAAGGCTGTCGATGGCGCGACCAGCGCCGACCGTCAGGTAGTTGAAGGCGCCAAGCTTTCGTTGGAAAGCGCCAATCTGCTGAAAGAAGTCCTCGGAGAAGTAGAAAAAGCCCAATCTCAAATCGAACAAATCTCGGCCGCCGCCGAAGAAATTAGCGCCTCCAGCAATGAAATGGTAAAGACCATCGATATCGTCAGTCAATCCGCCGGGCAAAATTCCCGGTCCACTCTGGAAATAACGGCTAATCTGGGCCAGATTACCCGGTCGGTGGAAAATGTCGCCGGTATTTCTGAAGAAAATAGCTCCGCCACGGAAGAGGTTTCCGCCTCGGTAGAAGAAGTGAACGCGCAGATTGAGGAAATTATCGCCCTGTCTCAATCACTTGACGGCATGGCCAACGAACTGCAAAAAGCCGTCGGACAGTTCCGGCTCAATGAAAGTACGTAGTATATAAATTAGTTGCACGGCAAGCGGCAATGCCATAGCCACTATGGTACTCAACCGCAGTATCAACATCGGCGGCGCGGGTTTCGGTTACGGTTACATCACCCTGCCGCCGTCACCATTAACCAAATCGCCCCGCTAGATTCAGGGGCTACGGCTGCCCGCCATTGTCACCGGCGGGCAGATCCCCGGCGTGATCATTACCAACTGCTGCCGTGGTTGCGCCCAGACTGCTGGTTGCCATACCGGATTTCAGTCTGGAATCTATCCTGAAAAACCGCCGTACCCACAAAAGCAATCCGTTTTCTTTGCTTCTTGAATATTGTTTATTGAAAATGGCGGGGTAGTGTGCGGTGATTATTTGTCATTTGCTGCTTGATTATTGGAGCTTGGCGGGGTGGGATAAAGGGTGGGGTTTGATGGTGGGGAGTAGAGGACTCGAACCTCTGACCTATGCGATGTGAACGCATCGCTCTAACCAACTGAGCCAACCCCCCGTCAAGTCTTACTATTTTATCTTGAAATCACACTCATTGTAAAGCTTCGGTGCTTGAGAAGCCCCTATTATTGTGCGGCTTGTCTTTGTGCATCCTGTATTGCCCGTTGACTTTACCCCGTAAAAATATTAAAGTTCTGTTACCGTTTGTTTAAGGAGGAATTCATGTTAAAAGATTTCAAAGCGTTCATCATGCGCGGTAATGTCGTTGATATGGCCGTCGGTATCATCATCGGCGCCGCTTTCGGGCCTATTGTCAATTCTTTCGTCAAGGATGTCATCATGCCCCCCATCGGCCTCGCCCTGGGCAAGGTGGATTTCGCCAACCTCTTCGTCGTGCTCAAAGAAGGCAAAGAAGTGACCGGCCCATATGCTTCACTTTCCGCTGCCCAGGCTGCCGGCGCCATCTCCATCAACTATGGTTTCTTTATCAACACCATCATCAACTTCATCATCATCGCCGCCGTGGTCTTTTTCTTCGTCGTTCGCCCCGTCGCCCGCATGAATGCCAAACAACAAGCCCCAGCCGCGCCCGCCGTCCCCACCACCAAACAATGCCCCTATTGCTATACCACCATCAACCTCGCAGCCACCCGCTGCCCCAATTGCACTTCAGACCTCACAGCCCGTAAATAACGCCCGTTAACAAGGTTAAATAATCGGCCGCCCCGCGGATTTGTACGTGATCCGGCGGGGCGTTAGTCGTTATCTATAAATCAGTGCATTATCTGCCGTTTTCTCCTGCATTTACCCGTTGACGGGCATACAGTGGACACCTATACTTACCTCAGATAAGTGTTTATACCTAACGTTTACCCTTTCAGGGGGATGTGCAGATGGTATCGGTGCTGAGTCAAAGACAGTTGGAATTCCGTCAGCCGGAACGGTTGATGGATGGCTCGCCGGTGCTGCTTCGCCCCATCACCCCCGAGGATAAACAGGCTCTATTGGATTTTCATGCCCGGCAAAGCACCCAGACCCGGTTTTTCCGCTATCACTATTCCAAAGGTGAATTGACCGCCGCAGACTTACGGAATTTCTGTGAGATCGATTTTGATAACAGCCTGGCGCTGGTCGTGGAGATGGAAAGGAACCATCGGAAGGAAATTGTGGGGGTGGGCAGGTTCTACCGTCTCCCGACCAGTATACATACCGCCGAGGTGGCCTTTGTGGTGCAGGATAGCGAACAGCGCAAAGGCATCGGCACGATGCTCCTGAAATATCTGGCGAAACTCGCCTGGGACCGTGATATTTACTTCTTTACCGGCGAAGTCCTGCGTGAAAACGGCCGCATCCTTTCCATTTTTACCAAATCTGATCCCGAAATGCACTACACCGATGAGGACGACCACACCTGCATCGTCACACTCTCCATACGGGAAATCATGGATAGAGTGCTCTAGTTTTTCCTGAATAACACCCTGTTTTTCACACTGTCTTTCACCCAATCACCCGAAATCTACGTCTTTATACCTAGCCGATTAGCGTTATCTACCGTAGTCGCATAAGAACATCCGGCATAAACTTATGGTGGAAAATAGTACGTGCGCTTCATAATGAACTGGTGTCCAAAGGTCGTTCCGGTTGCGGTGGTTCGCAGGTTCGGGGAGGTGTGATATGGGACCGGTCGTGTTAATAGGTATTGCGCTCGCGGTGCTCTTGCTTGTCATTATCGCATTGTGGGAGACCTTTAAAACCGTGCGCCGTTTCAGCGTTTCCGTCTGGCATTTCTTTATCGATTCCAAGCCCACCCGCTAGTTGTCCCCGTCTTTGCGAGTCCATCCCCGATGTAATCGGGAGGCGCGGCAATCTAAATTAAATATTACCTCGTATCTGATCGCTGAAAGCTGATCGCTCCTTCCCCTTGACACCGCTCTCTTTACCCGTCTTTGCGAGTCCATCCCGATGTAAATCGGGAGGCGCGGCAATCTAAATTAAATGTTACCTTTGTTACTGGAGCAGTATCTGACCGCTGATAGCTGAAAGCTGATCGCTTTCTCATCTTGACATCCCATTCTTTTTGGCCTATATTTCAGGTAGATCAATAGAATAACAGGCTCGCAACCCGAGCGCCCCGTCACTTAAGTAAAAAATAAGAGAAGGGGGTCTACTATGGACAACGCCGAAATTCTAATCTCCGATCATGAAAATCTGGTCGCCCAGGCCGAACTGCTCCTCAATGGCTGCATCGAGTTTGACGATTACGGCTTTCACCTGACTCCCCGGGGCTACGAAACCGCCTGGAGCTTTCTGAAAAATCTACCCCTGGCGCAACGCTCTTTAGTGTGCCTCTTTTTTGAAGATACCGGGGAATTTGAATAAGGGTTGTTCTGGGAACCAGCGTCCCCCTGTCGTTGCGAGACCATCCAGATGAAATCTGGAGGCGCGGCAATCTAAACAAATATTTTCCCGCCTGTGAGTCCACCTTCTTTGCCGTCTGCCCGTTTCCTCTTTTTCTCATCCCCGATCGGGGATCCAGCGTCCCTTCATTCCAAACCCACTAATCTCCCCTTAGAAGGGGGAGATACAGAGGGAGTTGACTCTCATCATCGGTGGCACAGGCACCTTGCCTGTGAGTATTTGCCATTTCGTCCTTGTTTTTCCCCACATCCCGATCACTCATCTCCCCTTAGAAGAGCCTGTCCCGTACTCCGATACGGGAGGGAGATACAGAGGGAGTTGATTCTAGCCATCGGTGCACAGGCACCTTGCTTGTGGGTGTTTGCCATTCTACTCGTTCCCGTAATGGTGGGTTTAGCGCCGCGCAACCCACCCGCTTTCTGTTACCCCATTGCGAGAAGTCCCGATAAAGTCGGGACGACGCGGCAATCTCCGGTTAGAGAACACCCTACACCAACGGCAACCCATATTCCTCAAAAATCTGCTCCGCCAGCATTTCCGCTTGTTTATGGTCGGCGGTCATGTTGAGCGCTTGTGTAAGCAAATCCTCTTTTATCCCTTTCAGGTAGATTTCATAATTTTGAACGGCTTGACTCGCTATCGTCTCGTCTTTAGGTACCTGCACGAGCAGTGTATTGGATTTTTGGGAGTAAACAATATACTTGGCGGTTGCTGTTCCGGGTGCCATATACTTGTATCCGTCGTCTGTATAAATTTCATGTTCGGTTAAAAATTGCCCGCCCAGCTTTAATTTTTCCATTGGGATTGACACCGTTTCACAATTTGCCGTTTTTAATGCTTTTTCCAAAAAGTCTTCCGGGAACTTTTTCGCCCCCTTGGGTATCACGATATCAATTACCTGGGTTTTTATCTTCTCAATATCCTTGGCTTTGTTGGCCTTTTTTACTTTTGTGCGCATCTTGCCCAATTCGATGCGTTCCCTCACCAGTTCCGTTAACCCTTCATAAAGCGGCTTCAGGTAAGCCTTGGGGTCAAGTCCAATTGCCTCAAGCACCAAACTATCAAATTCCCGTCTGTCTTTCATCTTGACTTCTTCAAAAATGGGTTTGACAGGGCGTTTAGAGAGTTTATCAAAGGCTTTCTCTAGTTTAATTTTATTTACATCAGTTATTTGTGCGGGGTCTGCGACAATAAACCGTTCAATCTCAGGGCCGTATGTCGTCAGCAAGCCTTCACCAAGGTTTAACCTTCCTTCTAATTCGGCACTTAATGCCGTGAGCGAACTGTTAGCCAGCATCGTTCCCATTTTAGTATGTTGGGTATTTTTAAAGGCACCTTCAAATACCACATCGCCAAGAAATATTTTATCTGGATTAACAGGCATATAAAAACGTTCGCCAACAAAACGATTGATCATAAAATCACCTGGATTAACCGCGCCTACATCCCACCACAACGCTCTGCCTTTTACGCTTGGGGTTTTGTTCCAGTTAACACCTTCCTCGGTTTTTTGGGTTTCCCCCCATTCAATGTATTTCAAGGCTTTTAATTTCCCTGTTTTTTTCAACTCTTCTTTGGTTTTACTACAAACAAATACTTTATATTTTGTTTTACTAGTATCTATTGTTAACCCCTCTACTTCTTTCGAGGAGGTAACAACTGTTTTTACAAATTCATTTTCAATTCCGTGATGGGTAATCATGTCGGTAGTAAGATAAAAAAACTTGTTTACTCCAGTTTTAATCCCAAAATTAATATTTGCTAAATCCTTTAAGCGCACAGCTTTGGCACCACTTTTTTCTAGTATCCTAAAATAGACCTCTGGTGCCCTTAAATATTGTCCCCATTTAGCGGTTTTACCTTCTTGATTCAGTTCGTCCAACAACTCGCCTTGTTTTTTTATCCGCACTCTGAAATTATCGTCATCCAGCGCCGTTTCTAGCCCGGTCAGATCGTTCTTGACTATACTTTTTTCAATCTCTAGGTGTTCTTCACCGGCTTTTTCCACCACATCTACCAGATATTGCAGGTGGCTCCATCTTTCGTTTGCTTCCAGCTTCATATTTTGCGGTATCAGGTCTGCCAGTTTCTTTTTTATCTTCACAAATTTGGTGATATTGTTGTCTCTTTCGGCTTTGTTGGCGCACCTTTCTAACACCGTTACCACCGTATTTACCGCCGCGTCGGCAAACCACGGTTCGCAGCGGCTCTCCAGTATCGCCACAATCTTAAAATTATTCAGCATAAACCTCTGTAATTCGTACCCGTATGCCACGTCCAGCCAGCTATTGGAAGTGATAAAGCCCAGCCGCCCGCCTTGTTTTACAAAACGCGCCGTGTGGAAAAACAGGTAGGCGTAAATATCCGCCTGGCCGGAAAGGTTTAGTTCGGCATTAAATTTTGTTACGTCCTTGCCGCTTTTATGCGCTTCCATTATATATTTCTTGTCATTCTCTTCAAACTTAAAAGCGTCCGGATATTCTGCCAGCCAGTCTTCCTTTATTACTTTATTTAATTTGGCTTTATACCCTTTCGCCGCTTTTTCTATCAATTCCTGCCGGATGAACGGAAAGTTCCCCACTGCCGCATCGAACATCGGTAACGTTACCTCGTGCTGGTCAACCCCGTTGGGGTTTTTCTTTAACGGCGGGAATTTCAGTTTTTGACCCGGTTTTATGTCAAAAAAATCTGCTCTCACCACCCGCGGGAAATTTATTACCTCGGCTACTTTTTGGTTAAACATGTTGATCGTTGCCAGTTCCGCCGGAAAATTGGCAATGTCTATTCCCCATATTTGCCCCAGCAATTCTGCGTGGTCGTATATTCCGGCGGTTTTCTTTTTATCGTATGCCCGTAATAAAAATGTGCCCGTGCCGCAGGTCGGGTCCAGCACGGTTGCATTTGTTGTCTGGATGCAAAAAGCGTTTATCAGGTCTACCAGCGGCTCACGGGTAAAATATTGCCCCAGCGTGTGCCTTTCCTCTTCCGGTATCAGTTGCTCAAATACCGCCCCAATGACATCCTGTGGCATTAGTTTGAAATTGTATTTATTCAGTTCATCTATCAGTTGACTGATGATATTAATTGAGTCGGCGGTCAACTCCACCGTATCGGCCATATCCGGCTCAAACACTGCCGTCCAGTCGATGTTTCCGGCGGCGGTAAAATATTGTTTCAACTGGTCAATTGCTTTTTGCCCCGCCAGTCCCTGTAAATCCAGTTTGGGTAAATGAGGGTATGCCCCGGTGATCGTTTCGTAGAATATTATCCGTGCCAGCAGCCGGTATACCATCTGCCGCGCTATCATTGTAAAAAATTCATCGGTGCCGGGGTTGTTTATTCCCTGTTTGGTCGCCCATCCGTTCATTTCACCGCGGAATTTCCGGTCGAGACCGGACTTCTTTTTCAACGCCTTCTCGACATCCGGATAAATGCTTTTCACCGCCTCATGTAATCTTTTTACAAAATAAGTCGCTTCGGGTTGTATGTTGTGTATCGTGCCGTCTTTCTTCAGTTGTGTCAGGTCATCCAGTATTTCTCTGGCTCTGTTTTTCAATGATATAAAGTTCTGTTCGTTTTTTAAGTCATCGACGGTATTGATCGCGTATAATGGCGTATATTGTTTCCGTTTATGGGCAGCTTTTACTAGGTCGTTTGCCTTGGGTGTTTCCCAAATAATGGCATCCCGCATATTCCAGGTGACAAAATATGGCGCGTTTATCACGTGGGCTTTTTTAGCAGCATCGTCTAGTAAAATTGCGTCATCGGCTTTTGTGGTGGGCGTCTTTAATTCCCACCCGCAATATGCAATTTTTGCGTTATAGTTGTTCCAAAGCACTACATCCGGGAATTTTGTTTTAGTTTCCGTCATTTTCAGCGAGGAATTGATGGCAGCAGTATCAAAGGGGTATGAGCCGGGAGCCAAAAACTCCGTCAGCCAGCCCGCCACAAACCCTTGAAATTCTAGTTCATTTGATTTAAAAGTCGGCATCAGCATTTCACCTCAGATTGACAATATGTTACCGCGTAATCTAATAACTGTCAATTAGGAATAATCGTCCAACGTTTCTGGCTTCCAGCCTGCACTAGAATCCCTCGGCCATCACCCGCCGTTTCTCTTTCCGTTATCCCGTGCCGGGACACGGGATCCAGCCTCCCCATCCCCGGTCTGGCTTCCAGCCCCGTTTTACATACGGGGTGTCCCACTTTCACTGGCATGACGTGGCTTTGGTGTTTCTCTTTTCGTGCTTTGAATTTGTTTAGGATTTAGAAATTAGGATTTAGTATTTGTTTGTTATTTGGTGCTTGTTTATTGTTATTTGCTATTAGCCAGTAGCCCTTAGCTCGTAGCTCGTAGCTTTTTCGCGTCAAAATCCCCTTGCCTCTTTTTGTCTCTCTATCCTACAATATGCTCATGTCTACGGAAAACCAAAACAAAACTATCAAAAAGAAGCGCGGCGGCCAGCCGGGCAACCATAATGCTCGCACACACGGGCTTTATGCCTTCTCCCTCACCGCCAATGACATGGCTGATTACTCGCAGGACGTTATGGGTCGCGGCATTCTCCCTGATGTCGCCCTCGTTCGCGCTAAACTGCGTGCGGTCATCCTTCACTCCCCCCTTAACCGCCGCGCCCTGGATGATGCCGCCGGTCTGCTCGCTAACATGTATGCTGACAAGCTTCGTTTAAACAAATCGAATACCCGCCAGCTCAAACGTGTTTTTTGGGCGCTTCTTGAAACTTGTAGCCTCGTCGCTGACTGTGAAAATAAAACGAAAAACGTTTCCCCGGAACCAATTGAGCGTACCTTACCAAACGAATAGCCGTTTTTCCCTTAAACCACGCACGGATAATTGTTAATGTATAAAATTTGGTCCCTGCAACAAATACGAATATTACCTGCGTTGTAGGGGCAGGTTTCAAACCTGCCCTTGCGATATTCGGATTTAGAGTTTATTTCGTCCCCGGTCGTACCAGTGTGGCTTTGCCTTCTTTTTCCAGCCTGCGGAAAATCACGTAGGAATAGACCACGGTCACCAGCGTCGTCGCCAGTATCAGGCCGAGCATCACCCAGATAGCGATGAATGCCAGAAAGGCGCCGATGACGGCGGTCACAACACCGGTGATGATGAACAGCCTGCCCCCGAGTTTATGAGTGCGGTCCCAGACCTCGTCGTTACTCAGCGTCCAGGGCGTGCGGATGCCGATGAAGTAATTGCGCTTCGCCTTGAGCATCATCAGCCCCACTACCAGGAACAATATCCCGACAGCCGGAATGAGCGCCCGCGTCATATCGAAGCTGACCTCGAGGTTCCAGAGCAGGGTGAGAACGTAAACATACAGGAAATACGCCAGGAAAACCACGATAAATCCGTAATAGTAGTTTTTGAACCTGGCGATGTTGGCACGCAGAGGATCGATATTAGGGATGGCGAGTAAAAGCCCCAGTAAAGCCAGTGAGATGAGCGGGAAGAGGAAGACTCCCCAGAAGCGGGCAATCGTGCCATCGGCAGTGCCCGCGGCATTCCAGTGAGAGGCCATCTGCGCGGGCATCTGCGCGTACAGCGCCCCCCCGGTAATGAACATGGCGGCCACGAGTACAACCATGAATAGAATCCAGAAATTGCTTTTCATGCGGCTCCTTTAATAAAAATGGTGCGCCTGGGGGGATTCGAACTCCCGACCAACGGTTTCGAAGACCGATGCTCTATCCACTGAGCTACAGGCGCGAGCGACTAGCGGCTAGCAAATGGCTGATAGCTTATAGCTCACAATTATAGCTGGGAAAAATGATGGGGACAAGGGGGAAACTGTTAAAGGTTGTAAGGGGAGTTTGAGATTTGGTGCCTGATATTTGTATTTTTTGGTAGTTTGGGGTGGGTGGAGGGGATTGAACCCTCGATCTTCAGGGCCACAACCTGACGCCTTAACCACTGGGCTACACCCACCATGATGATGAATAACCAAGAAACAATAAGCAAAAAACAAGAACAGCTTTATTATTATAGCCGAATGTGAGCGCGGCTTTCAATACTGGAGGAGAACAAGAGACGACTCTGGATCCCCGATCAGGTCGGGGATGGGAAAAAGAAGGGCAATGTATCACAGGTGGTTTTCATTTGATTTTAAGCTGGTTGCCTGCTAAGATGTTCGTTAAAAGAGTTAGGTTTTTTACGTTGCGGATTGTGCGGAAAGGATTTTCATGGAGCAAGTTCTCTCAGGCGTTAAAGTCCTGGATTTAACCCATTATTTAGCCGGACCCTACTGTACCAAAATGCTCGCCGATTACGGCGCCGAAGTGCTCAAAATAGAAAGACCGTTCACGGGTGACGGCGCGAGAAGGCTCGCCCCTTTTTATAAGGATGATCCCCGCCCCGAAAACAGCGGCTATTTCATGTACCTGAACACCAACAAGAAGGGCATGACGCTGGATTTGAAATCGGAGACGGGCAAAGAAATTTTCCGGCGGCTGGTCAAAGAAGCCGATATCCTGGTGGAGAATTTCAGTCCCCGGGTAATGCCGTCATTGGGCTTGAGCTACAGCGTGCTGGAAAAGATAAATCCTGAACTGGTCATGGTTTCCATTTCCAACTTCGGGCAGACGGGACCGTACCGCGATTATAAAGCCACGGAAATCGTGGAAGATGCCATGGGCGGTTGGTCGTTAATGGTCGGGCATCTGGACAGGGAACCGCTGAAACCCGGTGGTAATCAATCGCAATTCGTCGCCGGATTATTCGCCGCCATCGCCTGTGTTTCCGCCTATTACGGCGCGCTGATTTCGGGAATCGGGCAGCAAATCGATCTTTCAATTCAGGACGCGGTGCTCTACATCCAGATGTACCCCACTTCGATACTGGAATACGATAAAGTGATACGCCGGCGCTACGGCAACCGGGTGGGGCCGTTCCCCAGCGGTATTTTACCCTGCAAGGACGGCTATATCGGCGCGATCATGGTGGTGGCGGATAAATGGCCGGTGCTCTGCGAATGGATGGGTATGCCGGAATTGATCAACGACCCCAAGTTCGCAACCTCCGGGGCAAGGGCTTTGAACATCGATGAACTTGATGCCATTATGATGTCCTGGACGATGGAACACACGCAGGAAGAACTGTTCCGTGAAGGTCAGAAACGCGGGCTGCCTTTTGCTATTCCCGCCAGCGCCAAGATGCTGCTGGAATCGAAACACCTGAACGAACGCCACTACTTTATAGAAGTCGATCACCCGGTCACAGGCAAGATCAAATATCCCGGGCCGCAGATCCAGATGGGCGATTTACCTTACACGTTGAACAGAGCGCCTTTACTGGGCGAGCATAACGAAGAAATATTGTGCGGCCGGTTGGGGTATAAAAAAGAAGATTTGATGCGCCTCCGTGAAATGGGGGTGATTTAAGATGGTGAAGAACAAGACGCCGCAACTACCGCTGGCCGGGGTGAGAATCCTCGATCTTTCCATGTGGTTTGCCGGGCCGATGTGCACGCGTTTGTTGGCCGATATGGGCGCGGAAGTAATCAAGATCGAATCCGTAGGGCATGTGGATCCATGGCGCGGGCCGGTCTCTGTGGAGATGGCGAGACTGCAATTTCCAGCGCGCCCGGAAAACAACCGCCCTTACGATGTCAGCCCCGGTTTTAACCTGGAGAACCGTAACAAATACGGTATCACGCTGGATTTACGGCATCCCAAAGCCAAGGAGATTTTCCGCAACCTGGTGAAAATAAGTGACGTGGTAGTGGAAAACTACAGCCCGCGGGTCATGCCCAAGCTGGGTTTCAGCTATGAGGCTCTTAAAGAGATTAATCCCAAGCTCGTGATGATGTCTTTACCGGCGCTGGGGAGCACCGGACCGGATAAGGACTACCGGGCTTTCGGGCAGACCATTGATTGCATGAGCGGCATGGCTTACCTGACAGGATACCTGGGTGAAGAACCGATGCTACAGAGCGGACTATCTTATGGCGACCCGCTTTCCGGCATGAACGCCGCCTTCGGAGTGGTGGCGGCAATCTTGCGGCGGCGGCGCACCGGGGAAGGCATACATATCGAGCTGTCACAGGTGGAAGGGCTGATCGCTTTTAACGCCGATTCCATACTGGACTACACGATGAACGGACGAATCCGGGAACGTATGGGCAACCGCGACCGCTCGATGGCGCCGCAGGGCACCTACCGGTGCCTGGGAATAGATAAATGGGTCTCGCTGGCAGTGCCCTCGGACGAGGTCTGGCAGAAATTCTGCGCGGCAATAGGGAATCCGGCGTGGACGCAAGAGGCACGTTTCGGGGACGCCATCAGCCGTTACGAAAATCAGGACGAAATGGATAAACTGATAGAAGGCTGGACGCTACAGCATAACAATTATGAGGTAATGGCGATATTACAGGCGGTCGGGGTACCGGCGGGACCGGGGCTCGATTCCCAGGAATTGCTGAACGAGCCGCACCTGAACGCCCGCGGTTATTACGAGATCAAGTCACATAAAGTGGCGGGGTCGTTCCGGGAGATCGGGCCGTTCGCCCTGTTTTCCAAGACGCCGCTGCATATCAGAATGGCGGCGCCGGGATTCGGGGAACACAATGAGTATGTGCTGGGCAAGTTATTAGGCATAAGCGCAGAAGAAATGGCGGCATTGCAAGCGGAAAATATTATAGGGGACAAGCCGCTGGAAAAACAACAGGGGAGCATGTAAACAGGTTATATTTCCGTTCACCCTCACTTGTATCCTCTCCTCCCGTATCGGAGTACGGGACAAGCTCTCAAGGGAGAGGAGATAACGAGGAACACCAAGATAAAATGGAATGATTAATAAGGGTTTGAATACAATTCCCTCTGTATCTCCTCCCAGTTCAAGCCTGGGACAGGCTCTTACTAAGGGGAGAAGGATTTTTGGGAGACTCATGAGGGGAGAGTGCCGGTGAAACATAGCGATTCTCCCAAGGAAACAAGTAGAAAGTTCACTCTTTAGTTTTACATAATAAGTTGAAGGAAGTAAATACAATGAAAATGGCATTAGAAGGCATAAAAGTGATCGATATCTCACAGGTGATTGCGGTACCAGTATCGGCGCGCCACCTGGCGGATTTCGGGGCGGATGTGATCCACGTGGAGAATCCCCAGACCGGGGATTCCTGGCGCGGTTATTTGACCGGCGTGGGCGGCAGCAGCGGCGTGGCCTCCGACCTGGATTACAACTGGGAGAACTGGAACCGCAACAAGAGGAGCCTGGCGGTTGATCTGAGGACGAAAAAAGGACAGGAAATCGTGCACCGATTGGTGGCACAGGCAGACATTGTGGTGACGAACCTGAGACTTTGGGAAAAAGAAAAATATCATGTGGATTATGCCACGCTGAAGAAGATAAATCCTAAAATCATTTACGGCACTTTAACCGGCTTCGGCGTGAAAGGTCCGGATAATAATCTTCCGGCATACGATCAAACGGCGCACTGGTACCGTTCCGGGGTGGCGCATATGCTGACACCCGCCGGTATTCCGGCGGTAGGTTTCCGCGCCGGGTTCGGGGATTCCGTGGCCGGTATGAGCCTGTTCGCCGGGGTGATGACGGCGTTATACCATCGCGAACGCACGGGCATCGGGCAAGAGGTGGAGCTTTCACTATTTCACACCGGCATTTACCAGATTTCTTACGATGTCGCCGGGGCTTTGGTGACCGGACGTGATTACAAAGATCCGCCGCCGGTAGTGCCGCCCGGGTTCGATCCGATCAGGCATGCCAAGTGGATGGAGCTGGTGGCGAAAGTAGAGGCGGCCTCAGCGGAGCTTTCCGAATTCAATAAAGAAGGCGCGCCGAATCCCCTAGCCAGCAGTTACCGCACGCGTGATAACCGGATCATCTTCTTGAACATGCTGCAACCGGAACGCTATTGGACGAAAACCTGCCAATATATTCTGCAAAAGCCGGAATTGGAACAGGACCCGCGGTTTGCGACACAGGAAAAACGGTTTGAAAATCATATGCCGTTGTATTTCCTGATGCGGGACGCGCTCGCCAGTCGTACGCTGGAACAATGGAAACCGATCCTTTCCGAGGCGCAGGTGCCGTATTCGCCGCAGCAGAAACTGAGCGAAGTGGTGCAGGATCCGCAGGCCCGCTCCAATAACTACTTCGTGCCAATGGAACACCCGAGCAAGGGCAGATTTGAAGTCGTGGCCAACCCCATCAACCTGAGCGAAACACCGGCGACTTACCGCGTGACCGCGCCGGAGTTCAGCCAGCATACCGAGGAAGTATTGCTCGAAGCCGGTTATAGCTGGGAAGACATTGCGTTGATGAAAGAACAAAGGATAATACCTTAGGAGAGATTTATGTCCGACCTGTTAAAAGGCATTAAGGTAATTGATGTTTCTCAGGTGGCGGCGGTGCCGATTTGCGCACGCCACCTCGGTGATTTCGGCGCGGATGTGATCCACATAGAAAATCCGAAAACCGGGGATTCATGGCGCACTTTACAGGCCGGACACGGCGGCAACGCCGGTTTGACTTCGGAGATCAATTATAATTGGGAGAATTATAACCGTAATAAAAAAAGCATGTCGCTCAACCTGGTGACGGAAGCCGGGAGAGAGATATTTTACAAGATGATCAAAGACGCCGATGTTTTCGTCACCAATTTGCGGCAATATGAAATCATCAAGTTCAAGCTGGACTATCAAACGCTACAGAAAATAAACCCCCGTTTGATATATGGCGCCTTAACGGGTTTTGGTAAAAAAGGACCGGACAGGGACATGCCCGCCTACGATACTACATCTTATTGGGCGCGTTCAGGGATCCCTTACGTGTTAACTTCGCCGGGCATGCCGGGACCGGTGTTCCGCACCGCCATCGGGGATAATGTGACGGGGCTAACGCTGGCTTACGGCGTGATGATGGCGTTATACCACCGGGAGCGCACCGGAGTGGGGCAAGAGGTGGACGTGTCTTTATTGCACGCCGGTTATTACCAGATCACCTTCGATATCGCCTGCACGCTGGCGACCGGACAAGATATGGTTTCGGTAGGGCAGGCATACCAATGGATGAGCCCCGAAAAAATGAAAATGCGTGACCAGATGAAAAAAGACGTTGAGACCGCCCACCGGAAACTGGTAGAATTTGTAAAGGAAAATGCCCCAAATCCGCTGGCTTTGAATTACGAGTCTAAAGATGGAAGGGTGATGCAGTTCGCCGCTTTGCATCCTGACCGCTACTGGGGAGACATGTGCCGGGCGATTGGTCACCCTGAGCTGGAAAAAGACGCTAAATTTGCCACAATCGAAGCCCGCGCCGCCAATTGTACCGAACTGTACCACTTGATGAGTAGCGCTTTCCGCCTGAAAACCCTGGCCGAATGGAAGGCTATACTGCATTTCATTCCATTTGCCACGTATCAGACGTTGTTGGAAGCCGTAAATGATCCGCAGGCGCGCGCTAATAGCATGTTCGTGAAGACGGCGCACCCGGTGCACGGCGAAGTGGAAGTGCTGGCAAGTCCGGTGAATATGAGCGAGACGCCGGCAACGTACCGTCTACCGGCGCCGGAGTTCAGCCAGCACACTGAAGAAATATTGCTGGAAATGGGCTATAGCTGGGAAGATATTGCCGCATTCAAAGAGAACGGCGTAATTGCCTAAGCGGCTGCTTTTTCTCATTTTGCCACCGGTTGGATTCCCGCCCCGATAAATACGGGGTTTGCGCGGGAATGAGACTTTCATAGTGAAGGCGGAAACCATAGTTATAGAAGTTCCGGATATCGTATACGAAATAGAACAACGTGATTGCGTGAGCCTGAAGCATCACAATATGGTTGTTCACTGCTAAATTGCCCTGATTCTATTTAGTTATCTTTGCACGTATCTGTCTGATTTGCTATACTGACTACTTCCCATCATCTTCTGCGTCTGAGGTAACTATCTTCTATGCTGGATAAGATACGGGCGTTGTACGCGTCCTTTTTGATACAGTTGAAGCTGCGTTCCAGTTTGAGCCGTATGGTGCCGGACCTGGCCGCAGCTATACCCACGACCGCCACATGGACATGGCTGGCATTACAGAGCCACAGCAAGGACGTTTTGACTTACATTTTCATTGGTTCGCCGCTGGTAGCCGTGTGGGCGACTGCCGCTTTTATCATCGGTTGGTCATTACGGAATGAAAAAAGCGCCATGACGGTGCCTTTTATTATTGTCTCCCGTACCTCCATGATGAGCGTGATTTCCGGGAAGATGTTCGCGGAAATGTTAATGGCCATACCATATGGCATGCTGGGGACGGCGGTGGTGATTGCTGTATCACGCCAGCTACCGGAAATTGCCAATATCTGGTTGCTCGTGCCATCTCTACTGCTGGCGGTGACGGGTCTATTTGTCCTCAGTCTGTTGCTGGCGCCGTTGGCGCTGGCGGTGCGTGGGCGGGGCGGGTTTTTTAACGGGATCATACCGCTTGGCACCGCCATGGGTGGTTTTCTCTATCCCATCAGCCGGCTGCCGCATGCTTTTCAAATCATCGCCCGGTTTTTCCCGATGTCCTGGGCGATGGATAGTGTCTGGCAATCTATCCGCGGGGTTGATTCATGGGGAGTGTTTTTCCGAGGTTGGGGAATGAGCCTGTTATTATCCGCGATATTTTTCCTGGCGGCCTGGTGGTTGTTCAGGGTGGTGGAGAAACAGATTCGAGTAAGCGGTTCTCTGGAGAATTGAGTGAAGGCATTTTGGGCTTTAGTCAACAAAACGGGGCAAAACTTTATCACGCAGGCAATTGCGACCTATAAAGGGCTTTTCGGTTGGTTGAGCGTATGGAGTTTCACCTCGGTAGCGATCTCCGCGCCCATTTTGAACATGGTAGTGGTGACATCCGTAGGCAGCTACGCTTTCAGCGGCGAGGCGATGAAAAATGTGGCCGTCGGAGTGTCCATCGGGGCGATGAACTACATCATTTTCGGAGGCATCACGCAGTCATACGCCTATGAGAGGAATTTAGCGACGGCGCAGATGTTGTTTGCCTCACCTGCCAACCGGTTTCTGAACTACATGAGTCGTTCGATGCTGCATCTGCCAAACGGATTGTTATGTTTTGCCGTTAGCCTCACTTCAGCATGGTTGATCGTCGGTCTGGATTTTGGACCGGCAAACTGGCTGGGGATGATATTAGCAGCGGTGATCACGGCGTTGACTTTAACCATGTTCGCGCAGATGCTTGGCGTCTTTTCGTTCATCACCAGCGATTGGTCGACCTATTTCAATCCGGTCTTGAACACCATAGGAATTTTGAACGGCATAGTGCTACCGCTGGTGGTATTTCCCAAGTCCATCGCAGAGATTGCCCGGTTCGTGCCGATGACCAACGGGGTGATAGCGATTCGGGCGGCGTATAAAGGAAGTGAGATGTCCGGTATTGCCGTGCCGTTACTGAGGGAGTTTTCTAACGGACTGCTCTATTTTCTTGTGGGATACATAGGGTTTGTGATCTTCGAGCGGGTGGCGAAACGGCAGGGCACACTGGATCTGGATGAGCATTAATAAACAGCTCAGGTAGCGGGAGAATAATGATTTGAAAAGCACGATTCGCGCCATGTATGCCTCTTTTTACAACCAGATGAAAGTCCGGCTGAGTTTGATACGGATCACCCTCGGTTTGATCGCGGCGATCCCGAACACGGCCATCTGGACGTGGATTGCGGTGCAGAGCGGGAATAGAGACCTGGTGACCTATATCATGTTCGGTTCACCGCTGGTGGCGATCTGGGCGACGGCGGCATTCGTGCTCGGTTGGGCGTTAGGGAACGAGATCGATAATCAGACTTATCCGTTCATTCTACTATCACGGACTTCGATGCTTTCCGTGATGATGGGGAGAATGCTGGCGGAGATGGTATTGGCGATACCTTACGGTTTGCTGGCATCTTCCGTGGTGCTGGTGGTCTCAAGGCAGTTCCCGGAGATCGCCAATTACTGGACGCTCATTCCTTCGCTCATTTTGGTGGTGCTGGAACTGGTGGTAGTGAGCCTGATACTGGCGCCTTTAGTGGTGCTGGTGCAAGGCAGGGGCGGTTTTTTCAACGCCATCATCTCTTTGGGGATTGCGCTGGGGGGATTTGTTTACCCCATCAGCCGTTTGCCGCAGGCTTTGCAGGTTGCCGCCAGATTTTTGCCAATGTCCTGGGTCATGGATAGCGTTTGGTATTCCATACGCGGCGGCGCCCTGAATAAGATTCTGTTAAGCTGGGGCATGAGTGTGCTGGTGGCGGGGTGCTATTTGTATATCAGCTATGCATTCATGAAATTCGTGGAAAAGCGAGTCAGGATCAACGGGAGCATAGGGATATGATGTGGAAGCTTGTTAAGAAAGGCATTATAAATTTCGCCACGCAATCATACGCCACCTATCGCGGATTATTCTATTGGTTGACGGTGTTCAGCTATACTTCGAACGCGATTTTCCTGCCGATGTTACAGATGGTGATTTTCCTCTCTATCGGCGGGTTTATTTTCCGTGGCGATGCTATGCAGAACATGATCGTGGGGATATCAATCGGTTCGATGAGCCCGATGCTGATGGGCGGTATCGCCCAATCTTACACGCGCGACCGGGGCGGCGGCACGATACAGTTCATGTTCTCTTCACCGGCAAACCGGCTGATGAATTTTGTATGCCGCACGGCTTTGCATATACCCAACGGCTTGTTGTGTTTTACCTCGAGTATTTTGGCGGCATGGTTGATCGTGGGGTTGGATTTGAGCCGGGTGAACTGGGTGGGGTTTGCGCTGGTGGTGGCGGTGACTTCGGCTTCGGTCACGATGTTTGCCAGCATGGTCGGGGTGATTTCCATCGCCACCAGAGAATGGGTGGCCTTGATGTCGCCGATTACGAACACGCTGGGCATTCTCAACGGCATCGTGATACCGCTTTCACTATTCCCC
>JAQTOJ010000008.1 GCA_028713395.1 Dehalococcoidales bacterium
ATGCCTTCTTTCTGAGCGCCGTCTCTGAGAGTGGTGTCGTATAAAACTATTTTGCCCGCCATACTATCCTTACCCCCGGTCTTTACCTTGTAAAAACCTTTATCACTTTTCTCCCCTTAACCAAGGGGAAATACAGAGGGATTTGTACGTTGATTTCTTCACTAAATCCCCCTTTTGTCCCCCTTTCTGAAAGGGGGAAGAAGAAAATACTGGTTATCGGTTCAGTTTATCCTTTTCTTTAACGTACTCCCAGTATTCTACCGGAGTATTTTCGCAGCAACCAGATCGCCCATTTCTTTGGTGCCGATCTTCTTCATACCTTCGGACATGATATCCTGAGTGCGGTAGCCTTCGTTTAAGGCTGCCAGCACAGCTTCTTCGATTGTTTTCGCTTCTCGTTCCAGCGCGAAGGAATACCTTAACATCATGGCTACGGTGAGAATAGTCGCAATTGGGTTGGCGATATTCTGCCCGGCAATGGTGGGGGCGGAGCCGTGAATCGGTTCGTAGAGACCATTGACCCGGGAACCGGGGGAGGGAATGCCCGCCAGACTGGCTGAGGGTAACATACCCATTGAGCCGGCCAGCACCGAGGCTTCATCCGTCAGGATATCTCCGAAGGTGTTTTCGGTGACAATAACGTCAATCGCCTTGGGATTCTGGATAAGGCGCATGGCGCAGGTATCGACTAGAACATGTTCCAGTGCAATGTCGGGATAATCTTTGGAGATTTCCACGACGACCTGACGCCATAAACGCGATGATTCGAGGACGTTGGCTTTGTCCACGGACATCAATTTCTTGCGGCGGTTCCGCGCCAGTTCAAAACCGACTTTCACAATGCGGGCGATTTCCTGCTCGCTGTAGGCCATGGTATCGACGCCGCGCCTGCCTTTAGACGTCGTGTAGCGTCTTTTGGGACGGCCGAAATACAAGCCGCCGGTGAGTTCCCGGATAACCATCATATCCACGCCCTTAACGACTTCGGCCTTTAAGGTGGTGTGATTGGCCAACATATCCAGTACTTTAACCGGGCGCAGGTTGGCGTAAAGAGCCAGACCCTTACGTAAAGCCAGCAAACCGTCTTCAAGCCGCGTGGCGGCATTGGGGTTATCCCAGCGGGGACCGCCGACCGCGCCGAGCAAAACGGCATCTGCTTTACGGCATTTCTTCAGCACCTCCGGAGTCAGGGCGGAACCGTATTTATCGATGGAAATACCGCCGATAAGCTGATAATCGTAATTGATTTTATGATCGAATTTCCGGGCGATCGCATCCAGGACTTTTACGCCTTCATCAACGACTTCCGGCCCGATGCCGTCGCCAGCGGTGACGACGATATTGAATTCTGACATGAGGTTCTCCCTGTTTTAGTTTCGTTGGGGCAGGTTTCAAACCTGCCCTTACTCTTTTTCTACTCGCAATGGCGAGGGATTATTTCGTTTTTACTTTCTCTTTGGTGTATTCAATCAAGCCCCCGGCTTTGATGAGCGTGCTCATGAACGGCGGGTACGGTTTGGCGGTGAATTTCTTACCCGTGGTGACGTTAAGAATCGTGCCTTTTGCTAAATCCCCCTCTACTGTGTCACCGGCATTGATCCCATCCACGGCTTCCTGGCTTTCCAGCAAGGGCAAGCCGATGTTGATGGCATTACGGAAAAAGATGCGGGCAAAACTCTTGGCAATCACGCAGGAAATACCGGAGGTTTTAATTGCCAACGGAGCGTGTTCACGGGACGAGCCGCAACCGAAATTGGTGGTGGCGACGATGATATCTCCCGGCTTGACCTTTTTCACAAAGTCGAGGTCGATATCTTCCATGGTATGTTTGGCCAGTTCCGCCGGGTCAGAGGTGTTGAGGTAACGGGCGGGGATAATGGCATCCGTATCCACGTTGTCGCCGTATTTAAAAACTTTTCCTTTTAACATGTTGTACTCCTTATGAAACCTCGATTAATTCGGTATAAGAAGAGGGTTCCGGTAAAACGCAGCCGTCCTGCTTCATCCCTTGAAGATGAAAAACGATAGCTTCTTTGATATTTTTTTCTACCTCATTACGCGTTTTCCCCGTGGCAATACAACCTGGAATATCAGGTAGATAAGCACTGTAGTTATCGTTGGTTTTTTCAAATACTATTAGGTATTTTTTCACATTTCACGCTCCTTCAATCCGGCTTGTTTGAATATACTGTTTAGCGTCCCTGGAGCAACATCATGGCTGTAATTGCCGGCAATGGTTACGCGACCGGGTTTGAGGGAATGTTTATACTGGCGGTGGCTTCCTTTTGTAGCAACCAGATACCAGCCGTCCTGCTCAATCAGTTTGATTATATCACGTACTTTCATCGTTTCTTTCAGGCTCGTAATGACGACCGAATCAGGTTTTCGTCCACCTCTCGTTTGTATTGGAAATCTCCTATCCTGGTTATTATCCAGAAAGAGAAACGCTTATAGAACTGTTTTCTTCTCCCAGTCCTTTACGGTGGGGGGCTTTTTGCCTTTGCCGGGGACAATCGTATGTCCTTCCGCTATCAATCTGGCGGCTTGTTCATCAGTGCCGCCGGGAAATTTGGGATTCAGCTCGCCGCCGGTCTTGAGAGTCCGCCACCAGGGGGTAATATCTTTGATACCGGCGGCATAGGCTTCTTCGGCGGCGTTGGCGGCTATCCAGCAAAATATCCCGGATGTTAACGGGCAGGCAAAGTTGGTGCCGTGCTGCCGTGCCAGTTTCTCCCGGATAATGTTGATGGTTAGCAGTTTGCCCTTAGGCACAGTTTTCATAATGGCATCTACTTCACGCGGGGCGGGGATGACAAAGGTGCCCTGACCCCAATTTTGCCGCATACCGGGTGTGACGGTCTGGATTTTGGGGAGACCGTTATCGTTATTCAATTTTTCCTGCCAGGACTTCTTTCCCTTCATCATCAATTCCTCCCCGCAAATTTGAATATCGAATATCTAAATCCTAGACAAATTCGAATGTTCAAACTGGAAATAAAAAAGGGTTAAATTTCGTGCTTAGGGTTTAATTTTTAATTTCCTCCGGGCTGGAGATTCTGCCGGTAATGGCACTGGCGGCGGCCACCGCCGGATTCGCCAGGTAGACCTCACTCTTGGGGCTACCCATTCTGCCCACGAAATTGCGGTTGGTGGTAGAGATGGCTCTTTCACCGCCGGCGAGGATACCCATATAACCGCCGAGACACGGCCCGCAAGTGGGCGTGGAGACCACCGCGCCGGCATCGATAAAGATATCGAACAAGCCTTCGTGCATGGCTTCCTGCCAGATCTGCTGGGTGCCGGGAATGACGATACAGCGCACATTTTTGGCAACTTTCTTGCCCTTTAAAATACTCGCCGCCAGTTCCAGGTCACTCAACCGGCCGTTGGTACAACTGCCGATGACCGATTGGTCGATCTTGATATTACCCATCTGGCTGACCGGTTTGGTGTTCGAGGGCAGATGCGGCATTGAAACCTGCGGTTCCATTTTGGTGACATCCCATTCGATGATTTTAGAGAACTGAGCGTCAGCATCCTGTTCATAAACTTTATAGGGACGGTTGGCGCGCGATTTTACATAATCTAAGGTTTTCTTATCGACATGGAACAGCCCGGCTTTACCGCCGGCTTCGATGGCCATATTCGCCATGGTAAATCTGCCGTCCATGGAAAGATTGTCGATAGCTTCGCCGGTAAATTCCATGGCCGCGTACAAAGCACCATCGACGCCGATCTGGCCGATGGTGTATAAAATCAAATCCTTGCCGCCGACCCATTTCCCCAGCTTGCCGTGATAAACGAACTTGATGGTGGGCGGTACTTTCATCCAGATTTCACCGGTAGCCATGGCGGAGGAGATATCCGTGCTGCCCATGCCGGTGGCAAAGGCGCCCAGCGCGCCGTAAGTGCAGGTGTGGGAATCCGCGCCGATGACTACGTCACCGGGGAGCACAATCCCTTTTTCCGGCAACAGGCAATGTTCGATGCCCATTTGTCCGACATCGTAATACATGATACCCTGCTCATTAGCGAAATCACGCATCACCTTGGTCTGCTCGGCGGAGGCAATGTCTTTATTGGGCACGGAGTGGTCAGCGACCATGACGATTTTACTGGGGTCGAAGACCTTTTTCACCCCGATTTTGCGAAACTCGCGGATGGCGATGGGGGCGGTGATGTCATTGGAGAGCACGATGTCCGGTATGACGTTGATAAATTCACCCGGGGTCACGTTTTTTTTACCGCAGTGGGCGGCTAGTATCTTTTCAGCTAAGTTCATAATAAATTCCTTTTTGTGAATTGCTAAGGCTTTTTATGCGGCGGGATATGGGGGATAAACAGCAGCAGGAAGGTAATGGCCGTAATGGCGACGGCGATCAGGTACAACCCCGCCCCGGCGGCCAAGCCCGCGCCGGATGATACCCAGATAGCGGCGGCCGTGGTCAAACCTTCAACCCCACCGTGTTTGTGCAATATGGCGCCGGCGCCCAGAAAACCGACGCCGGTGACAATACCCGCGGCGATCCTCGATGGGTCACCACCGGGAAAACTAAGCACGGAAACAATGGCGAATAACGCCGAGCCCATCGAAATCAACGCCAGCGTGCGCAGACCGGCGGGTTTCCCGCTCCATTCTCTTTGCGCGCCGATAACCCCGCCCAAGACGGCAGCCAGCAGGAGGCGCAAAACCATTTCCAGAGTCTGTGGCATCCCTCACTCCAACTCTCTCCCGCCTGGGGGAGAGAGGTATTTTATTTGATGGAATTAATTTTACGGGCGGAAATCACGCGGTTGAGGGCGTTCACATATGCCCGGGCGCTGGCGACGATGATATCCGTATGCGCCCCGCGGCCGGTATAGCTTAAACCTTCACTTTCCACCCGGATCAAGACTTCACCGATGGCATCAATGCCTTCAGTGACGGAATTAACGGTAAATTCGGTTAACCGGATACCCGGTATTTTGATGATTTTATCGATGACTTTACAGGTGGCGTCCACCGGTCCGGTGCCTACGGCGGCCTCGGACTTGAATTTACCGTCCGGGGCGATCAATGTCACAGCTGAAGTGGGTATACCGCGGTCACCGGAAGTCACCTGAATCCTATCCAACTTGTAGGCGTCGGATTCGGCGCGCTTATCCTGCGCCACCAGTGATTCGATATCCCGATCGGTAACGTTCTTTTTCTTATCGGCTAATTCTTTAAAAGCCGCGAAGGCGCGTGATAAACCCTCGTCACTGAGGTTATAGCCCAGTTCCGCCAGTCTTTCCCGGAAGGCATGACGCCCGCTGGTTTTACCCAACACCAGACTGCCCGCGGGGATACCGATGGTTTTGGGGTCGATAATCTGATAGGTCTTGGCGTCCTTGATCATGCCATCGATATGCAGACCGGAGGAATGCCGGAAGGCATTCCCGCCCACGATGGCTTTATTCGCCTGGATGGCAAAGCCGGTGAGTTCGCTGACCAACCGGCTGGTTTTATAGATTTGCGTGGTATCGATGCCCGTGGTGAGATTAAAGAAATCCTCACGGGTTTTCAGGGCCATAACGATTTCTTCCAGGGCGGCGTTACCGGCGCGTTCGCCGATGCCATTAATTGTGCCTTCCACCTGCCGGGCGCCGTGTTTCAGGGCTTCCAGGCTGTTAGCCACCGCCAGTCCGAGGTCGTTATGGCAATGCACGCTGACCACGGCCTGATGAATATTGGGCACGTTCTTGAAAATATTATCGATGAACTGCCCCCATTGCGGCGGCATGGCGTAGCCGACGGTATCCGGCACATTGACCGTGGTGGCGCCGGCGGCGATGACAGCTTCCAGCAGCCGGTACATAAATTCCGGCTCGGTGCGGCTGGCGTCCATGGCGGAAAATTCCACGTCACTGCAGTATTTCCGGGCGCGCTTCACTGTCTCCACCGACATTTTGACAATCTCGTCACGGTTTTTGCGGAGTTGATAGAAAAGGTGGATATCCGATGACGACAGCACGATATGAATGCGCGGTTGTTTAGCGCCTTTCACGGCTTCCCAGCTCTGGTCCACGGCGTCGATAATAGCGTGGGTAAGTACGCACACCGTAGGTGTGCGTAACTCCTTCGCTATCAAGCGGACGGCCTCAAAATCGCCGGGAGACGTTACCGGGAAACCTGCCTCGATCACATCCACCCCGAGTTTTTCGAGCTGCCGGGCGATTTCCAGTTTTTCCTGGACGTTCAAAGTGCCGCCGGCCGCCTGCTCGCCATCACGCAGGGTGGTATCGAATATTGTCACCTTTTCCATTTTACTCACCTGGTATAAAAGAGACTGTTATTTGCTCTTTTTAGTTTTCTTTTCTTCTTTAGCTGCGGGCTGGTTCAACCAGTCCATCATCTTGCGCAGTTCGCCGCCGACTTCCTCGATGGGATGGGTGGCATCCATGCGCAGCAGGGCATTGTACATGGGCTTGCCAGCCTGGTTTTCCAGAATCCATTCTCTGGCAAAGGAGCCATCCTGGATTTCGGTAAGGATGTCTTCCATTTCTTCTCTGACCATGTCATTGATAATGCGAGGACCGCGCGTGATATCGCCGTATTTGGCGGTTTCACTGACGCTTTCACGCATGTGGGCAATGCCGCCCTGGTTGATCAAATCCACAATCAGTTTTAGTTCGTGGCAAACTTCAAAGTAGGCGATTTCCGGTTGGTAACCGGCTTCCACCAGTGTTTCAAACCCGGTCTTGATGAGGGCGCTGACGCCGCCGCAAAGCACGGCCTGTTCGCCGAACAGATCGGTTTCGGTCTCTTCGTCAAACGTCGTTTCGATGATGCCGGCGCGGCTGACGCCCAGGGCTTTGGCGTAGGCTAAAGCATTCTGGCGGGCTTTACCGGAAGCATCCTGATAGACGGCAATTAAAGCGGGAGTGCCTCTGCCTTCAACGTAAAGCTGTCTCACCATTCTGCCGGGTGATTTGGGGGCGATCATGGTGACATCTACATCTTTAGGGGGCACAATCTGCCCGTAATGGATGTTGAAGCCATGAGCAAACATTAATGTTTTGCCTTTGGTCAGGTTCGGCGCGATCTCCGCTTCGTAGACTTTTTTCTGGATGGGATCGGGGATTAGAATCATAATGACATCCGCCTGTTTGGTCAACGAATCATTATCCATCACTTTAAAACCGGCGGCCTGGGCGGCTTTATAAGCGGCGGTGCCTTTGAGTTCACCGACGATCACGTCACAACCGCTATCGCGTAGATTCTGGCTGTGCGCGTGCCCCTGGTTGCCGAAGCCGCCAACAATGCCGACGACTTTACCTTCGAGTAATTTCAGATTGCAATCTTTGTCGTAATAAACCTTTGCCATTTTTTCCTCCCGGTATTTTTTTATTGCGGTTTTACGAGAACGATGGGATTAACGGTGCCAAACAGGACGCTTTCAGCCACACTGCCGTAAACCAAACGGCGGAAACCGGAGCGTCCATGAGTTGCCATGACAATAATAGTGTAAGGGTTTTTGGTGGCGAAGTTGATAATTTCCTCCGCCGGGGTGCCTGTGCCGACGATGGATGTAGCCGGGATGCCGGCTTCTTTGAATTGCTTTTCAATACCCGCCAGGTATTCCGTGGCATTTTTCTTGCCGCGGGTGATTTCCTGCTCTACGAACTGTCCCCAATTGAAAGGCACGCCGGTGATTTCCGGTGAGTAGTAGGAAGGCGTGACCGGCGGTTCGATAATCTGCAACAGCACTACCTGAGCGACGGCGCCGCTCTGTTTCGCCAGGGTCAGAGCGTGCGGTAATACCGTGGCGGAAACATCGGTGCCGCTCAGCGGCACCAACAAGGTGCGGGTAGGCCATTTGTCATAGGGCAGGGCTTTCTCATCGCCGGCGTGCACCAGCCAGACCGGCACTTTGGAAGCGCGTAAAATCTTATCTGCCACGCTGCCCATGCTCCAGCGCGTGCCGCCGGACCGTCCGTGACTGGCCATCATGACCATATCGACGTTGTTATCATCGACATAGCGCAGGATTTCATCCGCGTGGTAACCCATCTTGATTTCACCGCGCACTTCCACCGCTTTTGCGATCGGTTTCCCGGTGTTGTTTTGCACCTGCCGCGCGCGGTTTTGCAGGGCATCGGCAGAGCGGTCGATATATGCCTTGTACATCGGGGCGAATTCACGGGAGCCGGGCGCGTAAACGTGCAGTAAAGTCACGTCGATGCCCAGTCTACCGGCAACTTCCGTAACGTAAGGGAAAACGATTTCTGCCAGTTGCGAGCCGTCCAGCAAGACCAGCATTTTCTTATACATTTTCAGCTTTCCCTCCTTTCCTTTGTACTCATTACAGCACTATCGTCAGTGAAAATCAACATGTCTGGATTATTCTTCCGAGGCTGTCTGTTTACGGCTGCTTTCGCCCGGATTCACGATGCCGCGGGTCATGGCGATCTTGCCGGTGCGGCAGACTTCCTTGATGCCGAATGCCTGTAAAAGATTTAATAATGAATTCATCTTGTTTTCATCACCGGTGACTTCCACGGTCAACGAATCCAGCGCCACATCCACGATGTTCGCCCGGAAGACATCCACGATCTGGATGATTTCGCCGCGAGTGGCGGAGGTGGATTTCACTTTGATCAGCGCCAGTTCTCTTTCCACCCGGTCTTCAGCGGTGATATCCGAGACCTTGATGGTTTCCACCAGTTTATCCAGTTGCTTGCGCACCTGTTCCACCGAGGTGTTGGTGCCGTCCGCGACGATGGTCATGCGGGAAATGCCGGCGGTTTCGCTATGCCCGACGGTGATGCTCTGAATGTTAAAGCCGCGCCGCCGGAACAAACTTGCCACGCGGTTCAAAACGCCCGGTCTGTCTTCTACCAGGGCGACTAAAGTGTGCTTCGTTGCGGCCATAAAGCTTCCTCCTTCCTGGGCATCTCTAAGAATTGGGATAATGAGGCGCCGGGAGGCACCATCGGGTAGACATTTTCCTCCGGTTCCACGCCGAAATCGATCAAGAACGGGCCATCATAAGACATGGCTTGCTGAATGGCGGGGATGACTTCATCTTTTCTTCTGACCTTGACCGCGGCAATGCCGTAGGCTTCCGCCAGCTTCACGAAGTCCGGCCCCCACAGCGGGGTGGCAACGTAGCGTTTACCGTGGAATAGTTCCTGCCATTGCCTCACCATGCCCAGGAAGCCGTTGTTCATAATAGCAATTTTGATATTCAGTTTTTCCTGCTGAATAGTCGCCAGTTCATGCAGCGTCATCTGGAAAGAACCGTCGCCATCGATCAACCAGACAGTGCCTTCCGGTCGGCCCATTTTCACGCCGACCGCCGCCGGTAACCCAAAGCCCATAGTGCCCAGACCGCCTGAGGAGATGAAGGTGTTGGGGTGGTTGTAGGTATAATGCTGGGCGGCCCACATTTGCTGCTGGCCTACGCCGGTGACGATGGTGGCATCGCCGTTGGTATTATGATAAATCTGGTTGATCACATATTGCGGCAGAATCGATGACGTTTCGCGGATGTCTGTCGAGGGGTGTTCCCGCCGCCAGTCGTCCAGTTGTTTCAGCCATTCGCCGCGCTGGGCGGCTTCCACCAGTTTATTCAGTGGCCCCAAGACCGCCTTCACATCGCCGACAATGGGGACATCCACCGGCACGTTTTTACCGATTTCCGCCGGGTCGATATCGATATGAATGATTTTGGCGTGGGAAGCGAAGCCGCTGACTTCTGCCGTGGCGCGGTCATCGAACCGCATACCGATGGCAATCACCAGGTCAGCGTTATTGACCGCCATATTGGCGTAACCCATGCCGTGCATGCCGATCCAGCGGTAACTCAAAACGTGAGATTCCGGGAAAGAACTGATACCCAGCAACGTGGTGACCACCGGTATCTGGGATTTTTCCGCCAGTTCCTTTAGCTCGGGGCTGGCATTGGAAATAATGACGCCCCGGCCGGCGATGATGACCGGCTTACGGGCTTCGTTGATCATTTTAGCGGCTTTCTGTATCTGCGCCGGGTGACCTTTCATGGTAGGTTTGAAGTTCGGCAGGTCGACCTTGCCCGGGCTGTGATATTCCACCTGTTCGGTGAAGACATCTTTAGGCACATCGATCAGTACGGGACCGGGACGGCCGGTGCGGGCGATATAAAAAGCTTCCTTCATGACTTTCGCCAATTGCGCGCCGTCACGCACCAGATAGTTGTGCTTGGTGATGGGCAAAGTAATACCGGTGATATCTATTTCCTGGAAGGCGTCCTTGCCGATAAAGCGGCGGGCGACCTGACCGGTGATGGCGACCATGGCGGTGGAATCCAGATAGGCGTTGGCAATACCCGTGACCAGGTTAGTGGCACCCGGACCGGAAGTGGCGAAACAAACCCCCACTTTACCAGTGGCGCGGGCATAACCTTCCGCAGCATGGGCGGCGCACTGTTCGTGCCTGACCAGGATGTGGTGCAACTGGGGAAATTGCGGCAGCGTGTCATAAAGAGGGAGTATGGCGCCCCCCAGGATGCCATAAATGGTGTCTACCCCTTCTTTGACCAGACAATCGCAGATAATTTGGCCGCCTGTCATTTTCATCGTTATCTTCCCTTTCTTATGAAGTATAAACTGCGCCGGTGCTGGCGGAACTGACTTTTTCCGTATAACGTGCCAGGTAGCCGCTCTTGACGCGCGGCTGGAACGGCTTGAGTTTACCGAGCCTGGCTGTAATTTCTTTATCCGTCAGGATGACATTTATTTTGTTTTTATTGATATCGATTTCGATGATATCGCCGGTTTTCAGAGCAGCGATCGGTCCGCCGCTGGCGGCTTCCGGAGAAATGTGCCCGATGGCGGCGCCGCGCGAACCGCCGGAGAACCTTCCGTCGGTGATCAGATACACCTTATCGTCCAACCCCATGCCCGCGATGAGCGAGGTAGGCGTGAGCATTTCACGCATACCGGGGCCGCCTTTCGGCCCTTCATAACGCACCACGACGACATCACCGGCTTTGATCTTATCATGCATAATGGCAGTGGTGGCTGCTTCCTCGGAATCGAAGACCCGTGCAGGCCCTTTGAATTTCAGTATCTTGGAATCGACGGCGCCTTTTTTGATGACAGCGCCATCCGGCGCCAGGTTGCCGAAGAGCACCGCCAGACCGCCGGTCTGCGAGTAGGCTTTAGCTTTGGTGCGGATGACATCTCTATCCAGCACTTTTGCTCCGGTGATGTTTTTACCAACCGTTTCGCCGGTGACCGTGATCAGGTCGGTGAACAACTGTGATTTCACGTCTTTCATAATGGCGGGAATGCCGCCGGCGCGGTCGAGGTCTTCAATGTGGTAGTGTCCGGCGGGACTCAATTTACAGATATAGGCGGTTTGCGCGCTGATTTCATTGATTTTTTGCAGGGAGAATTTGACACCGGCTTCGTTGGCGACGGCCATCAGGTGCAGCACGGAGTTGGTGCTGCCGCCCATGGCCATATCCACCGTGAAAGCATTGGTGATGGCTTTTTCTGTGATGATGTCGCGCGGGCGGATGTTTTTCTCTAACATTTTTACCGCCTGAGCGCCGGCTTTTCTCGCCAGTTGCTGACGGCGGTTATCTACGGCGGGAATAGTGCCGTTGCCCGGCAAGCCCATACCCAAGGCTTCTGTCAGGCAGTTCATGGTGTTGGCGGTGAACATGCCGGCGCAACTGCCGCAACCGGGGCAGGCAGTTTCTTCCATTTCGGTCAATTCGATTTCGGTCATTTCTTTACGGACGACCTTGCCCACGGCTTCAAAGACGGAGATCAGGTCGATGTCAACGGACGCGCCGTTGACCATACGGTGTCCCGCCAGCATGGGACCGCCGGAGATAAAGACGGCGGGGATATTGAGACGCACGGCCGCCATGAGCATGCCGGGGATGATCTTATCGCAGTTAGGCATGAAGACCAGCGCGTCGAAGGCGTGTGATTCCACCACCACCTCCACGGAATCCGCGATCAGTTCGCGGCTGGGCAGGCTGTATTTCATACCGCTGTGGTTCATGGCAATGCCATCACAGACGGCAATGGTATTCACTTCAAAAGGCACACCGCCGGCTTGATAGATGCCGTCTTTGACAGCTTGCGCCAAGGCTCTTAAGCCGATGTGACCGGGCACGATTTCGCTATAGCTGTTGATAATGCCGATAAATGGTTTGTGCATATCGGCGCGCTGCACCCCGACGGCGTGCAGTAAAGCCCGGTGACCGGCGCGTTCCACCCCTTTTTTGATGGCATCGCTTCTCATTTTACGTCTACCTGCCTTTTTTTAACTAAAAAAAAAGCCGTCCTTGTGGACGGCCACTGTGTTCGTTGGCGGCGAGCCCACTTACCGGCTTGAGTATGTAACAATAAGTACCAGGGAAATGGCTAGCTCTTTCATAATATTAAAAAGATAACATAAACAGTAGGGGTTGTCAAATAGGGTTTGAGGCTGTAATAGTCGGCGGACGGGCAACGTCCAATTCCTGTTATTTTCAATTCCTTATGCTTGAACAGTGCCGGGCTGGACGATAAATCCCTCTATCTCGGTGACGACTCGGGAGACTACTTCGAGAGATTGTACGAGATTTTCCGTTAATACCAGATACCGCGCTTGCGTTCCCAGCGCCGGAAATAAAAGCCTGCCGCGACCCCGGTAATCAGGCCGCCAAGGTGCGCCTGCCAACCGATGGAGGAACCGGAAGACATAGCCGGTATCAAAATGCTGAGAAACAACGTGCCGAAGATGACGTAAATCCACAAGTCCATGGGGATGGGGATGGGGAAAAGGACGATTTTAATCTTGGGACGCATGACCGCCAGCGCACCGCCCAGAGTAATGACCGCGCCGGAAGCGCCAATGGCGGCGGCATTGGGTTCGATGGCGATGAAGAGCAGGTTGCCGATGATGCCGCCGGCAAAATACAGGATCAGGAATTTGGCTTCACCGATGAGCTGCACCAGAGCGGAACCGTACCAGTACAGCCAGAGCATATTGAAGAGGATATGGAAGTAGTTGTACGGGTCGTGCAGAAACAGACTGGTGACCAGCGACCACGGGTGGGTGGTGAGGTTGCTGCGGGAGATAGCCAGGGTATCGAATATGGCGGAATTTCGTCCAATCAAGCTGGCAATGAATATTAGGACATTCGCGCCGATAAGTACCCAGATGACGTTAGATGAAGGTGACCACGAATTTCTTCTCATGACATTTTGCCTCTAGCTTGATTGTACAGGTTAGGCGGGATGGCAGGCAAGCGGTATAAAAAATGATGGAGAGCAACCTGTTTCAGCGCTCTCCATCCAAGATTCAGTCTTACGAATCCGACTCACTTGCGGTAATCACTACCGGATGGGGGAATTTCAATTCACCCCTTTATCTATCACGAGTCAGACATTCGTTCCAGTGGGTGCCCCGCAACAGATGCAGGGCGTCAACTATCAACCTGGCGAACCCCCAATACTGCATGAATACGCATTCCAGCACCTCCCGCAGTATATTTGGCTACATGGTAGCCCAACAGTTATAATATAGCACCGCTACCGGGATGTGTCAATGGGTTAAAGCCCCTATTTACGCTCAAAAAACGGCAAAAACGCCGTGTTGCTAGCGGATGCGATAATCGGAAACGAAAGATATGAAAAATACGCAAGCAGGCAATACGGTGTTCACTTGGGGCAAACGCACCTACGTCATGGGGATTATCAATGTTTCACCGGATTCCTTTTCCGGTGATGGCGTTACGTTGGTGGAAAACGCTCTTATGCAGGCGCGGAGGTTTGTTGAGGAGGGCGCGGATATTTTGGATATCGGAGGAGAATCCACCCGCCCGAATTTCAAACCTGTGACCGAGTCCGACGAACTAAAGCGGGTTATCCCGGTGATCGAGAAAATCGCCACTACGGTGAAAATCCCCGTGAGCGTGGATACAATGAAATACGAGGTTGCCCGGCAGTCCTTACTGTCCGGCGCAGCCATGCTGAACGACCAGTGGGGATTGAAAAAAGAACCGCGGCTGGCGGAATTAGCCGCAAAGTATAACGTGCCGATCATCCTGATGAGCAACCAGCGGGATATCGGCGGTTATGACGCCGGGGCAGGTCGAGACACTGCGAGCTATTCCGATGTGATGGCGGAAGTGCTGGCTTATCTGCGGCAGAGCATCAGTCTGGCGCTAAAATCCGGGGTCAAAGATGAAAACATCATCATCGATCCCGGTATCGGGTTCGGTAAGACGTGGCAGCAGGACATCGAAATCATCCGCCGTCTTGATGAATTGAAAGTGTTGGGGAAACCGGTTCTGCTCGGGACTTCACGGAAATCATTGATCAAAATGGTCTTGAATCTACCGGCTAACGACCGTGTCGAAGGCACCGCCGCGACGGTGGCGCTGGGTATTGCGCACGGCGCGGATATTGTAAGAGTGCATGATGTGAAGCAAATGGTGCGGGTCTGCAAGATGGCGGACGCGATTGTAAGAGGAATCTGAAAAGCTGGATCCCGTATCAAGTACGGGATGACGTGAAGTAAAAAGAGAGGGCGCTTGAGCGCCCTCTCTTAATCTTTCCCATTCCCGCGCAAGCGGGAATCCAGTATCCCACCCGGAGATTCTTCTTTTCATTTCAGAATGACAGCTATTCGTACCTTAAAGATTCTACCGGATCCAGTTTGGCTGCCTGGTTCGCCGGGTAAAGACCGGCCAGCAGGGCGACTGCGGTCGTCAAAGCGATGACGGCCGGCGCCAGCCAGACCTGAAAGGCGGATAGTTTGAAGCCGGGGAAGCTGCTCAAGAATGTGCGCGCTCCGATAAAGTTGAGCGCCTGACCCAGCAGAAATGCGATGAGACAACCGATGACGCCGCCGGCGAAGCCCAATGCCCCACCCTCAAGGGTGAAGAGCAGCCGGATGTTATTCTTGGTGGCGCCGACCGCCTTCATAATACCGATTTCTTTGGTGCGTTCGTGGACAGCCATCAGCAAGGTATTGATGATACCGATTGAGGCAACCACCAGCGCGATGATGCCGAAAGCGCTCAAAGCGATCTTGATGACGCTGAAGATGCTGTTGATCCGGTCGAGGATTTGCAGCGGGGTAATGGCGCCAAATCCCAGGTCGGTAATGGCTTTAGCCACGGCGTCCACCTGGGTTTTGTCCGTTGCTTCTACCTTCAGGGCGAAACCCGGCTGGGCATCCGAATACAACGAGTCATTGCTCTGATAATAGCGAGCCATCTGGATGCCGTCATTGACGGGGATCAAAACTTCCGCATTGCTTACAGTGGGATCGATGACCCCTACGATGGTGAAGGTAAAATCCTGCGTTTCGCGGTTATAAGCGTTGCTTTTACCGACAGTGATGGTGATTTTTTTGCCGATCGCCGAGGCATCCTGTTTCCAGCCGAAGGCTTTAAGATAGTTGTAAGCGATCAGAGCTTGCCCGGTGGCATCGTCGGCGTAGTAATTGCCGGCGAAGAGCGGTCTGACCCTGGTTTCGTAAGCCGGAGCGGCGGTGGGATCGATGGTATAAATTTTCTCACTGCCTTCCGGTTTGACGTAACGCGCATTTACATTAACAACATAATCCACCCGGATCACGCCGGAAATGGACTTGATACGTGCGATATCAGCCGTGGTAAAGGGGGTAGCTACGGTTGTTTCCGTCTTGGTGATTTCTGTGGGACCGGTATTCTGTCTATCAAAAAATGTGGTGCGCGTGGAGGAAACGGTGATCTGGTTCTGAGGCACCATTTGGCCGAACTGCCCGACGATAAAACCCTGCAAGCCGGCGCCGATCGAGACTAATAGCCCAATCAATGTTGCGCCGATAACGACCGCCAGGATAGTCAGGACGGTGCGCAGTTTGCGGCGGCTCAGGTTGGTAAAAGCGGTGCTGAAAATATCGTTAAGGCGCATTGGTGTCTCCTGTAATGTGTCCGTCTTTGAGGCTGATCACCCGCTGGGCATTACGGGCGATGTCTTTATCGTGAGTGGAGATGATCAGGGTGATGCCGTTGTTCTTGTGTAAAGAAATAAGAATATCCATGATTTTCGCGCCATTCACCGAATCCAGGTTGCCGGTGGGTTCGTCGGCGAGAATATATTTCGGGTTAATGACCAGCGCACGGGCGATCGAGACACGCTGCCTTTCGCCGCCGGATAGTTCATTAGGACGGTGCCCGGCGCGGTTGGTCAATCCCACCGCTTCCAGTGAAACGGCGGCGCGTTTCAGACGTTCTTCTTTGGGCAGACCGCTGAAGATCAGCGGGATGGCGACATTTTCCAGCGCGTTATAGATAGGGTGCAGATGAAATGCCTGGAAAACGAAACCGATGTTGGTGTTGCGATAAACCGCCAGTTCTTTATCGGTCGCCTGGCTCAGATTCTGACCGTCCACCACAATGGTGCCTGAGGTAGGAGTATCCAACCCGCCAATGAGGTGGAGCAGCGTGGATTTACCCGAGCCGGAAGGCCCGATGAAGGCGGTAAACTGCCCGGTGGGGATGGAGAGACTGACACCCGCCAGCGCGTTCACGGTCTCTTCACCCAGATGGTATGTCTTGATCAAGTCTTTAATTTCAATCATAAGGTAATTATAGCAGGGTAAGGGGAAAGGCGATTGTTAAGATGCATTGGTAGGTTAAGTTGTTATGAGGGAAGCCTAATTTGCGATGTTAAAGGGTTGACAAAAGTAATACTAATAGGATACCGTATAAGTATGAAAAAAGGTATAAAATATGGCAAACATTAAAACAGCAATTTCGATTGAAAAGGTACTTTTCGAGGAAATTGAGGCGATGGCCGAAGAGCTAGAAGTATCTAGAAGTCGGATTTTTTCGCTCGCGACCCACGAGTTTATTCAACGTTATAAGAACCGGAAGCTTTTTGATACGATAAATGCCTCATACGAAGATTCTCCAAGCCCAGCGGAAAAGGTACTCTTAAAATCCATGAAAGTCAAACAAAGAAAGGTTATCGCGGAAAAATGGTAATCAACCAAGGTGATATCTTCTGGATAGAGCTTGGTTTACCCTCCGGTTCGGAACCGGCTTACCGTCATCCCCATGTGGTGATCCAGAACAATATATTTAATAAAAGCCGTATCAATACTGTAGTTGTCTGTTCTTTAACTTCCAATCTTCAACGGGCTGTCTCTCCCGGAAATGTACTGCTGGATAAAGGAGAGGCGGGTTTACCGAAACAAAGTGTTATCAACGTAACACAAATATTTACGGTAGACAAGCAAGACTTGACCCAAAAAATAGGCACAATCTCGCAACAGAGATTTGAACAGGTGCTCAAAGGTCTCGAGTTAGTAATTACCCCCAGGGATATTAAGGAATAACTTACGGGTCGATATTCTCCAGATCACCGGTTTTGAAGTTAAGGCGGCGGTAATAGCAGTTGCGGGCTTCGCCTTTCTTATTTTTTGTGTGACAAATACCGCCGCGCCGGGGGCGTACCTTGAAGAGCAGGGAGTTCTGCTCACAGTTCACCAGCACTTCCAGCAGATCGTAGGTTTCGCCGGAGGTTTTACCTTTTTCCCAAAGCTCATTGCGGGATGTAGACCAGAAAACAGCAGTTTTAGTCTCGATGGCCACTTTCAAGGCGCGCTCGTTGACGTAGGCTACCAGGATGACTTCTTTCGTATCAATATTTTGCACTGCTACCGGTATCACATCGGGGCATTTGGCGGCGATTTTAGCTAGTTTCGTATAGTCCAGTTGCAGTATATTGCCTTCTTCCAATTGATTCATGTTTTTCCTCCTAATGTTTTTCCTCTCCCTTGAGGGGAAGGGGTACAGGTGAGGGTGAACGATAAAAATATCGAACGGCAAACAAATTGCCGAAATTACTACCCCTC
>JAQTOJ010000009.1 GCA_028713395.1 Dehalococcoidales bacterium
CTCGTCGCCGAACAACTCAAGAATTTACCCTCCAGCCCGGGCGTTTACTTGATGAAAGACGCCGGCGGCAAAATCCTCTATGTGGGCAAAGCCACCGAATTACGCAGCCGCGTCCGTTCTTATTTTCAATCACCCGCCGGTTTGACTCCCAAGACAGTGGCCCTGGTGGCGGAAATCCACGACCTGGAGTTCTATGTCACCACCTCGGAGCAGGCCGCGCTGATACTGGAAGATAACCTCGTCAAACGCTACCGTCCCCATTACAATATCCGTCTTAAAGACGATAAGACTTACCCTTACATAAAAATCGATCTCAAAGAGGATTGGCCGACGGTGGTTTTCACCCGCACCTTGAAAAACGACGGGGCGCATTACTTCGGGCCGTTTGCCAGCGCTCGTTCCGTCCGGCAGACCATGAAGGTGATCGAAGCGATCTTCGGCTACCGTACCTGTAATAAAGACATCACCGGCAAAGACAGGCGCGCCTGCCTCAAGTTTTTTCTGAAGCGCTGTTCGGCGCCGTGCACGGGTAATATCACCAGAGAAGACTACCTTGATATCATGCGCGACATTATCCTCTTTCTGGAAGGGAAACAGGACGCGGTGATCCGCGGATTGGAACAGAAAATGAAAGCGGCCGCCGAACAGATGAACTTCGAGGGGGCGGCGCGTTTTCGCGACCAGATCGCGGCGGTGAAGCAGATATCGGAAGGGCAAAAAATTGCCGCCACCGTCAGCGGTGAACAGGATGCCATAGCGTTTGTCACCGACCGCGACCAGGCGTTTGTCATGGTGTTTTTCGTGCGGCACGGCAAGCTCATCGGGCGGGAAAGTTTTATGCTCACCGGCGTCAATGCCGAAGACCCCAAACAGATCATGACCAGTTTTGTGAAGCAGTTTTACGGCGCGGCGGCTTACATTCCCCCGCGCCTGTTGTTGCAGTATCCTATCGAAGATAAAAATCCCATTCAGGAGTGGTTAAAACAAAAACGCGGCCGCCCGGTGAATATCATTGTGCCGGAAAAAGGCAGCAAAAAACAGTTGATCGATATCGTGCTGGAGAACGCGAAGCAGGGCTGGCAGCAGGAAAAGATCAAGCAAATCGCCGGTTCCGAGGTATTGGAACAGGCTTTAAAACAATTACAGGAAACGCTGAAGCTGCCGCATCCGCCGGGACGGATCGAAGGTTACGATATTTCCAATATCCAGGGTAAGGAAGCCGTGGGCAGCATGGTGGTCTTCGTCGAGGGAAAATCCAAGCCTTCACATTACCGCCGCTTCCGCATCAAAACGGTGGAAGGAGTCAACGACTACGCCATGCTGCAGGAAGTTTTACGGCGGCGGTTCAAGCGGGGCGCGGCGGCTGCCGATACCTGGGCGGCTTTACCGGATCTGGTATTAATTGATGGCGGCAAAGGCCAGCTCAATGCCGCCCGTGAGGCTCTAGCCGAAAGCAAGGCGGAGTCTCAACCGGTACTGGGGCTGGCCAAGGAAAACGAAGAAATTTACGTGCCCGGTAAAAGTAAACCCATCGTTTTGCCGCGCAACGCCCCCGGTTTGCAGTTATTGCAGCGGGTAAGGGATGAAGCCCACCGTTTTGCCATTACCTATCACGGCGATATCCACCGCAAGAAGAGTTTTGTTTCGGCGCTGGATAGTGTCCGAGGCATCGGGCCGGCGAAAAAGAAGGCTTTGATCGCCAAATTCGGCACGGTCAGAGGCATCCGGGCGGCATCGATAGAGGAATTGATGCAGGTGGAAGGGGTTACCCGCAGCCTGGCGGAAACTATCAAAGACAGCCTGGGATAATACTCTTGTCATTCCTGCGGAGGCAGGAACCACGACCAAAACCTAAATTCACAACTCGTGTTAAAATAATGGTGTTCACAGAGATCAGGAGGGCAAGATGATCAAGGTAGCGGTGGTTTATACCTCGTCTTTCGGCAACACCAAAACGGTGGCGGAAACAATTGCCGCCAGCCTGCAAGATGCCGGATTGGAGGTCTACAGCACCCGGCTGGAAGACCTTGACCGGGCGCGGTTGAACGATGCCGGCGCCATCATCATCGGTTCTCCGAATCATATGGGTAATGCGCTGGGCGGCGTGCGGGATTTTATCAAACAACTGGGCAAGAAAGAGATGAAAATATCAACCGCCGTCTTCGATACCTACATGGGGGCGGATTTCCAGAAAGCCACCGGTAAAATGGAAAAACTGCTGCAGGAAAAAGCCCCGGCGATGACTATCATAACGCCGGGTTTGTCTATTCGCGTACAGGGGATGAGAGGCCCTATCCATGTTGACGAACTGGAAAAAGCCCGCGATTTCGGTAAGATAATCGCCGGGAAACTGAGGAGCTGAGACTAACATGTCCGGACGGCCTAACTGGCACCCCGAATACTGGAAAAATCTGGATAAAAACGCCGCCAAAAAGATGCGGACGGCCTGTCCCAAGTGCGGCAGCGATAAAACCTACTATAATGCCAAATTCAAGGTCTGGCGCTGCGGCAAGTGCGAAAACAGCTTTGTCCTGGCCGGTGTCAAAGACGGCAAATCCTGGTGGCAGAAATTAATCTTCTGGAAGAAGTAAAAACACAGTGTAAAAACCGATTCTTATTTTTGTTACGTCATTCCGGATTTGGTCCGGAATCCAGAATCACCTCTTAACAAGTCAGACCGACATGTGAAAAACTGCTATTTTTACGGATAACTACTTGGTTATATCCCAACCATCATATTACTTACGATACTTTTTTTACCGGCGAAAGTTGACTCCATTTTGTTGGACTCGGATCATTTATTAAATACAACTCGGCATTCCAACCAAATAAATCATAATTCTGGGTGTATCCCCAGCTTTTATAGGTGTCGATCATCGCGTATCCAGTATCGTAAATACCTTTTGCAACCAAGGTTGCCGGTAAAATACGACAAGCATATCCTGAAGGAACCGGCGTACCAAGCGGAACAAATGCGCCAACGAGATAACTAAAAGTCCCATCTTCGCTTGTATAGTTACCATTCCATCCGACTAGACCTTCAGGTATCAGTGATGGTAGCTTTTTGATTATTTCTAAAGAACCATCCTGAATGCATATATCCCATAATTCGCGCGCTCGGTTTCCTAAAAACGCCAGTTTCCCTCCATAGCGAATTTCTTTGCCAATGATCATTAGCTCAGGCATCTCAAATATTTCAACTTCGTTGACATTAGCAACGAGTTTGGTGATGTTTTTTGTTTGTACCATATCAATACCTCCAGGGGTAATGTACCAGCACTAACATAACAAATAAACAGGGTGAACCATGCGTGAATCTCACTCAATCTCCTGTAAAAACCGCTTGATTGCTTCCGCCACCCCGCAGTGTTCCACATCTTCCGTGATATGATGTGCCACCTCCCGTAATTCCCCGGCACAATCACCCATGGCCACCGCTAGTCCGGCCTTCTTCAGTAGAGAGATATCGTTCTCACCGTCCCCAATTGCCATCACCTGCGCCAGCGGTATTTTGTAAAACGCCGCCAGTTTTTCCAGGGCTTCGCCTTTATTCACCCGCGGGTCCAGCACGTTGATAAAGTGTATCTCCGGAAAAGCCGGTGTCGTCGTCCAGGAGAAGGCTAGTTTGCCTTTGAAATGGGCTTCGATTTTGGCTGCTCGGGCTCTTTCCGCCGCGCTGCGGGTGATAATGGTGCACTTGATGATCTTTTCCCTGCGGCTCACCGTATCGAAGTCTGCCTGGCTGCCTTCGATATGGAAGAAAGTGCGCCGGAGTTCCACCGCCCAATCGGCCTCACGATAATAGAATTGTTTGGTCGAATACACGTCGTAGTGCAGCCCATTTTCTTGTGTCAAGCGGGCAGTTTCCCTTACCAGAGCCGGGTCAATGGCGACGGCGCTGATTTCCTCGCCGGTAAAGGGATTGCAGACCAGCGCGCCATCGGAGAAAATATGGTAGCCATCCAGCCCGAGTTCCGCCAGTATCCAGCGGCAACCCTGGAGGGCGCGTCCGGTGCAGAGTGCCACCTTGATGCCGCGGCTGACCGTGTTTTTGATGGCCGCCACATCCTCCGGTGATATTTGGTTGGCGCGGTTCAGCAGCGTACCGTCGACATCGACGACGAGGAGTTTATATTTGTTTTCTTTCAAGTTATTTCCTTTGCACATTATCCTGATGAAAATCAGGATACAGCGTTATACGATGTCCTCATATAAATCTCTCCATTCGGGATTGTGCTTCTCCACCAATTCGAGTTTCCATTCTCTTCGCCACGCTTTCATTTGCTTTTCTCGCTTAATTGCTAATTCAATATTGTTTTGTGATTCATAATATACCAGAGTATGGACCCTGTATTTCCTGGTAAAACCGTCAAGCAAATCTACTTTGTGTTCGTATACACGTTTCACCAAATCGGTGGTGACACCGATGTAGAGCGTACCGTTTCTTTTACTTGCGAGAATGTAGACGTATGAATAATCTACCATTTTTTCCGTTCCGCTGGATTCCATCTTTCGATGGAATGACGTGAGAACAAACGCTTCGATATTAAAAATCATTCTTAACGTTGACGTCTCAAGCTGCATTTGTTATATTGATTTTTGGGCAGGATAGCTCAGCGGTAGAGCAGGGGACTCATAAGCCCTTGGCCGGTGGTTCAATCCCACCTCCTGCCACCAGATTTTACACCCTCATTTTTTACCATTGTACTATATCATAACAGCTTTGACGGGAGCGTGACATGAGCCCGGTGTTTTCTAAGAAAGACCTCCATAAACTGATTACCGGCACGCCGCCGTTATTTGAAGGTTACCTCGACCTGAAACAGCAATTACAGCCCAACGGCTTCGATATGACGCTACGCGATATCGCTGCATTTCAGGATGCCGGACAGATGGGCATTGATAATCGCGACCGCAAGCTGCCGGAATTAAAACCGCTGGCGTTCGACGCACTGGGGTGGCTCAAGCTTGACCCCGGCAGTTACATGATCACCTATAACGAGATTGTGAACCTGCCGGTGCATATTATGGCGCTGGGCCGGCCGCGTTCCAGTCTGTTACGCTGCGGCGTGACCATCGGCACGGCGGTCTGGGATGCCGGTTACTCGGGACGTTCACAGTCTTTAATGGTGGTCTACAATCCCAGAGGTTTCCGTGTGCAGCAAAACACCCGCTTGATGCAGCTTGTATTTATGACTTTAACGGAAGCCACCGAGGGGTATCAAGGCGTTTATCAGGGTGAAAACATCAAATAATACGCACTGGATTATCGGGGCAAGCCCGATAATGACACCAATTGTCATCCCGGATGAAGTAGGACGAATCGGGATTTGATCCGGAATCCACTCGGGCAAAACCACTAGATTCTTCTCTACCGCGTAGTATCAGAATGACAAGAAAAACTATTCTAAAAATGTAATTTTGTTATTCGGTTTGGCTAAAATTGCGAACTCCACGCCGGCTTCCTTGAACAACTCGATAAAGGCATTATCGGCATATTTGCTGAAGGTCACGAAACGCTTGATGCGGGAATTCACCAGCATCTTGGCGCAAAGGACGCAGGGGCTGTGCGTGCAATAAACCGTGCAGCCCTCGATGCTCACCCCGTGCAAAGCTGCCTGAATAATGGCGTTCTGTTCCGCGTGGATCGCCCGGCAAATCTCGGTGCGGGTGCCGGAAGGGATATTCTGCTCGTCGCGCAAACAACCGAGTTCCAGACAATCCTTCAGCCCGGCGGCAGCGCCGTTGTAGCCGGTGGTCAGAATGCGGCGGTTTTTCACCGCGACCGCACCCATATGGTGCCGCAGGCAGGTAGAACGCTCCCCGACGACCATGGCGATTTTCAGGAAATACTCGTCCCAATCCGGACGGGCGGCCTTTATCTCTTCAGCGGTGTGTTTTTTCATTGCAATCTCTCAATCACTTTTTTCGTTTGTGCCAGTAATTCGGCCAGGCAGCCTTCGTTGTTCAGGGTAAAATCCGCCACCGCGATGGGGCCGCCTTTATTGATGTTTTCAATTTCAGCTTTATCCCGGGCGGCGCCTTCGGCGGGGGTCAGGGGGCGGACTGGTCTTTTACCCAGCCGGGCGTAACGGGTGGACGGTGACGACCACACGGCCACGATTTTCAGTTTATCGCCGTAAACGCCTTTCAAGAGGACGTACTCCTCCCAGGAATACAGTCCGTCAATCACTACGTTCGATTTCTGGAGGGCGGCATCGATGCGGGGGGTGTTGAGCTTGGCATAGACCGCCATGCCGTGTTCTTGCCTTAACTGCTCGCGGACCTTGACCTCGTTGGCTTCGGTGAGAGGCAAGCCGCGTTTATGCAGTTCGATATCGGTGATGTCCCCGAAACGGATGCGGGCATAACCGGCTTTTTCAAATTCCCGGGCGACCTCGGATTTTCCGGAGCCGGCCATACCTACCAGTGCGACGATTTTCATGGTTTCAATTATACCTTGCTAATGCAGGCTTGCATAGTAAAAAATATGTAATTTCCTGAATTGGGATGATGAATGACTCTCCTCATTACACACAACGACCTCTCCCTCAGTAACTTCGTTACTGTTAACAGCTAGCCACAACCTGGGTTTCGGTTTCCAGCGGCTGGAATATCCGTTGGAAAATTTATTACCAACGAAACTAACCTTACCTCCTTCTTTCAGAAAGCCCCGATTCACTCCATTCATACGGGATTCCGAATGAGGTTAGGAATTGAAAGAGATGAAAAAAGAATACCCCCTATCCTGTACTATTATTGGATTCCAGCCACATACCGCTCTTTTTCTGACGCCGGTATTCATGCCACAGCCAAAGACCGGAGGTGATGAATCCCGCACAGTCCGAAACAAACCATGCCAGCCAGACGCCGGTGATGCCGAAGAAATGCGGCAGTATAAACAGTGAGGGCAAAAAGAAAATGAACTGCCGGGCGAGCGCCAATACCAGCACGTCCCTGGCTTTCGATAGTCCCTGCAAGGTCGAAATAAACACCACTGTCGGGGCGACGATGGCCATGGTAGAAAGAAAAATCCGTAGACTGGGCACGGCCACCGCGATCAGTTCGGGGTCGTGGTTGAAAATACCCACGATCTGGGGTGCAAAAATCTCCATCAATACTGTGACCACGGCCATCAGCCCGGCCAGCCACCAGGTAGCCATCCTGACCGTTTTCCAGAGCCGCTGCCAAAGCTTCGCCCCAAGGCTGAAGCCGACAATCGGCATGACGCCGTTACCCACGCCGACCACGGGGATGAAAGCGAGATCGCAGATGCGGGTGGAAATACCCATGGCCCCCAGCGCCGCCGAACCGAACCCGGAAACCACCCGGTTGAAGATCAGGAAGATAAAGCTTTCCGCCGTTTGCATCAACATGGCCGGCAGCCCAATGCGGTAAATCTCCCGGACGACGCGCATATCTGGTTTGAGGTGATAGTTTTTCAGTTTGAAGGTGCTGCGTTTGGAATTCATGAAGAGCAACGCCAGCCCGGCTCCCCCGGCCGCGGAGATGACGGTAGCCACCGCCGCCCCGGCCATACCCATCTCTGGGAAAATCCACCAGCCGAAAATGAGGATGGGGTCGAGGATGAGATTGAGCAACTGCCCGGTAATGGTGAAAATCATGGGGCGTACGGCATCGCCGGAAGCCCGTAAAGTATCCCGCACCATGATCTGGAAAACGAAAAACGGCATGAAGAAGCCGACTGGGAAGAGATAAGCGTAACCCAGTTCCAGAGTATCCGGGGTGGCGCCGCACAACCGGAGGATAGGTCTGGTCAATACGAGACAGGGAATCAAGAATAGCACGCCGATAACCGCGGCGAGCCAGTAGACCTGCCCCGCAGCGTGGTTGGCGGCTTCCGTATCCTTTTCTCCGAATTTCCGGGCGATCAGCACGTTCAGACCGGTGCCGGTGCCGTAGGCCACCGCCATGGTAAAAATAAAATACGGCAGGGTAGCCGTAAGCGCGGCGAGCGCTTGCGTCCCCAGTTTGGCCACCCAGAAGCTATCCACCAGGTTGTATGTCGTGATGGAGATCATCGATATCACGCCGGGGATAGACAAACGGACTAAGAGTTTACCTAGCGGGTCGGTGCCCAAACGTGCTGTAGTCTCGTGTAAAGCAGGTTGTTCCAGTGTGATTCTCCTTGAACTATCTAATCTACCAGTTAACAGGCTCAAGGTCAAATGTAGATGTGTGAATTTTATTTTGGATCTCGCTATTCGTAAAAGAAGCTAGTCGACCTGTTTATATACAACGACCCTCACCTCAGTAACGAAGTTACTGTTAACCTCTCCCCCGTATCAAGTCCCGATTCATTGGGATTCATACGTGATAGCGATGAAGTCGCTCATACGGGGCAGGCTCTGCGGGAAGAAACAAGGGATGAGTAAAAGACTCATCTCTTGGGGGTATACGAGATGGAAGGCGGATGCCTTCCATCTTCTGGAACTGCTAACTGGACACAGCCAGACTACCGCTAGTCAATCAATACAGCCCACAATAATAAACAAAGCCTAAGTAGAAGCAGATTCAAGCAAGAGAAATAGAGATTACAGGCACGCATATGCTATAATCTTAACTTGTTGGGGCTGTAGCTTAGCTGGGAGAGCGTCGCGTTCGCAATGCGAAGGTCAGGGGTTCGACTCCCCTCAGCTCCACCAAGTATTCCACCATGAATTGATAAAAGTTGGTTGATGGTGGATTATTTTCCGGTAAATAGCAGCGCAAAATATTTACATAACCTATGTCGGCATACTGTCCCCTTACTTATATAATGGAATAGGTAAAACTCGGAAAACCAAAGCTGAAAAAACAAAGGGAGTACAATGTCATGAAAAAGGATTTTTCCGCAAGACCTGAAAATATAACCGAGCCTTGGTGTACATGGCAGGGTTTTTTGACAGCCGTGCCTTCGTTGGTATTCGTTGTCACAGGCTGGAAATCGAACGGCAAAGAAAACGCCTGTCTGCAATCATGGTCGACCTTTGCGGGAGGCGGGAAAGATGAATTTGTCTGTATTATGAGCGCAGTCTCAAAAAGCGGGCACATGTATCAGTCGCTCAAAGAAACCGGCGTTTGTGTGCTGAACTTCCCTTCATATGACATATATGACCGCTGTATAAAAACGATTGGGAATAACGACTTTGAAACGGATGAAATTACCGCCGCCGGATTGACGACGGAAAAAGCCGTGAAGGTCAACGCACCGCGGATCAAAGAGTGTTTTCTCAACATCGAATGTGAGTTTTTATGGGAGCATGAGCTTTTCGAGAACGCCGGTTTTTTTGGGAACCATGATGTGACGGTCGCGCTGAAAGTCGTTAACATTTGCATGGACAGTGACCGCTACGACCAAAGCAAGCTCGGTAGATATGGAAAGACCGGGTTTTTATATCAAATTGACCAACCTACCAATCCAGAGACAGGGGAGAAAACGCCGATTACTCATGGAACAATAGAGCCAGGCAATCCTATTGAGTGGATTACAAAATAAGTATTAGTTGAGCCAATCTTTTAATTATTGCTTATTAAGGGTGTGCAAGCTCGTATAATCGTTAAAAGTTGCACCGCCGTAAAATCGGCAGCGGTGCATTTTATCAATAGGTAGTACTTTTACAATCAGAAACCTTAATTTCAACAAGCAGATTCCCCCGCACTTTTTGCTGTCCATGTAGTCATCTATATGGTAGAATTGCGCCGTGAAATATGTTGCGCTACTCCGGGGCATTAATGTCGGCGGTAAGAACAAAATACCGATGACCGGCCTAAAAACGTGTTTGGAGGAACTGGGCTTTCACAACGTTGCCACGTATATCGCCAGCGGTAACGTGATTTTGGAATCGGATAAAACCGCGTCTGAAATAAAAGCCAGAATAGAAAAAGCCCTGCCTGTTAACTTCAAACTTGGTGATGAGGTCATCAAAGTATTGGTGTTGACCCGTGAACAGATCCAGTCAGTTATAGATCACAAACCGGAAGGCTTTGGGGAACAACCGGAAAAATATCATAGCGATACCATTTTTCTCATGGGCATCGATGCGGCACGGGCGATATCGGTATTCGATCCCCGTGAAGGTGTTGATAGAATTTGGCCGGGTGACGGCGTGATCTACTCGCAACGCCTGAGCGCCCAGCGTACCAAAAGCCGGCTCAACAAAATTATGGCGACCCCGGTGTACAAATCCATGACCATTCGCAACTGGAACACAACCCTTAAATTGCTGGAATTGATGAAAAAATAACGTGAATTGGTGGATAAGAAAGTGCATAGATCGATGATGCAAACCTATGTGAAAGGGAGCGACAAAGCCGTCAAGTTTTATCAAAAAGCTTTTAACGCCGAATTGGTGGCCAGTTATCCTCATGATGAGGGACTTTTATGCATGCGGAACTGAATGTTTATGGTCAGATATTGGCGGTTTCAGAAGCGCCTGAAAACGAAGAGAGGATTACCGGTACTACGATGCAATTTTGCCTGCATTTTGGCGAAGGTAAAGAAGAGTTGGTTCGAAAAGCATATGACGTGCTAAAAGATAACGCAAAAATACTGTATCCGTTAGGGCCTTGTCCGTTCAGCAAGTTGATGGTCGGCTTAATTGATAAATACGGAGTCAGTTGGTGTATATTTGTCTAGTACCAACGGCCTTAAACTAACATTGACAAACGGCCATCGACTCCCGATCAGAAACGTCATACTTATTCCATAAATTTGGCTATGATTTTATGAGAATTCCATTATTTCTTCCCTATAATCAAGGCGGGGATGTGAGAGTATGAATAAAAACGAAAAAAGCCTATCACCGGAACAAAGTAAAGACCTGCTATTAGTTTTGAAAACCCGCTTCGAGAAGAACATGCGCCGCCATAAAAACTTAGCCTGGGCCGGGGTAGAGGCTAAACTAACTGACAGTCCGGGGAAACTCTGGTCGCTTAACGAAATGGAAAATTCAGGCGGAGAGCCGGACGTCGTTGGTCAGGATAAAAAGACGGGTGAATACCTTTTTTACGATTGCGCGGCGGAGAGTCCCAAGGAACGCCGCAGCGTCTGTTATGACCGCGCCGGGCAGGACGAACGGGAAAAGCAGGGCATCCACCCGGCGGGCAACGTCATCGAAATGGCGGCCGCGATGGGCATCGAGCCTTTGACCGAAGAACAGTACCGCGAGTTGCAGGCACTGGGTAATTTCGATACGAAAACACAGAGCTGGTTATTAACACCCGCCGATATCAGGAAACTCGGGGGCGCCATTTTTGCCGACCGCCGCTACGGTCATGTTTTCGTGTACCATAACAGCGCGCCCAGTTTCTACGCCGGCAGGGCATTCCGCGGCGCACTTAGAGTCTAATCGCCATACAACCAATCCAGCGGCATCGGTACCGGACACCGGAAAACCAACGAAGACAATCAAATACCCGGGTGAAAGATAACCGTTCGGCGTTAACTAATAGAATCGGTAAAATGATCTTTAGTCAATCGTAGTGGTTTTACCTTCTACCGGAGGTTGCCAGCTCTACCTTTTCCACCACCGTCACGTCTCCGGGTTGATAATCCTGCGTATAGCGTACATCCGGCGGTGTTTCACAGCGATCCTCGATGATATGGCCGCAATTCAGGCAGTAGGTGATATCCGCTTCATAGACAATGAAACCCGTGAAATTTTTGCTTGAACACTTGGGGCACCGTATTCTATTCATGTGCATCCTTATTTTCGCATGGCGCGGTCCGGTATTTACGGCCTGTAAAGTAGTAGAGACCGAACAACCAAACAGAACTATCTGCGTTTTATTTATTTCAACTACTACGTTACCCTAAAAAGAAACCCGCCCCAACGTTGCTATTTACCAGTTATCTTCCGGATTAATGCCATTTTGTTTATGTATTTTTAACCACGGGTTGCATATCGTTTTGGTGATATTGTCCCAACTTTGGCATGAATAGACTCATCGGGTTGTGAAAATAATTATATTAATAACAATTATTTTTGGAAATATCTTGACATTCGTGTCCGCAATCCATATAATGCAAGTCAATATTTTCTAATTTAGATGTCTTTTAACCGGGCGGATGAATCTCTTGAAATTACGCCAAAAAGGGCAGATATCTCTTATAGAAAAGAAACGGAGATAGTTACAAAGTACTTGTTTTGAACCCACGGTATTTTCAAGGCCTGTATTATTTGTAAACCCACCTATGACAGACAAAGAATTCGCCAGAACTACTTTGCTTGGTTGGGCGGAGGTGGAAATAGATAAGTGCTTCATTGAAGCGCTGACTGTAAATACTTCATTTTTACAGGTAAAAAATATCGTCCTCGGCAACGAATTGGAGTCAATCAGGAAAAGTATTGCCTTGGAGAAGCCGCAAGTGGTTGTGATCAAACGGCGGATGCTGGATAAAAATCTGGTAAATTCGCTTGATCACCTCAGTAAAACGTTTATAGATATCGGCTTCATTGCCATTGTAATTTCCTGCAATTTGGAATCGCTCAAGCAACTAGATCGCCTGAGAAGCATTAACAAGGGCGGTTTCATGGTAATATTGGACCAATCATTAACTACCAAAGACCAATTTTATCAATCTATCGAGGCGGTTAGCGCCGGCGGTAACGCAGTTCCGCCGTGCGATAGCGCTTTCAATACCATAAACCTGCTCTACGACATGGGCTTGACTTCCCGGGAGTTGGAAGTGCTGGAAAATATCGCCAAAGGGTATACCAATTCCACCATCGCCGGGAAACTGAATATCGATGCTAAAACTGTCAGGCAGCACATCAATAATTTGTACAGTAAGCTGTCTTCTTTGAATTTAATGAACGGGGGGCATCCCCGTGTCAGCGCCGTCAAACTATTCTATCAGGTCACCGGGCAGATGAATCCCAACGCCGATGAGAAAGCCTGGCAGTTACCCATCTGGAGCGGCACTGCCAACGATGTCTTGCCCCCGGGTCTATAGGAAATGGACTATCAGCTGTACGGCATTCCAGATAGTCAGCAATATCAAAAAACCTATCGCCGGCAAGAGAATTCTATAAGGCACGAACCAGGCAATCAACAGCGGGATAATCTGTTTCATGATGATGAGCAAAAGGGGTAACTGTAATAAACCCGCCATGAAAGGGTTGCGTTCTGTTAATCCCTGAGAAACCGCGAACAACGTCAGCGCCAGATCTACCTGTTGCAGCATTAAAAAAACGAATCTAATAAACAGTCCGTGGTGGCGGCGGTGGGGATTTACCGCCGTTTTCGCATCCGGTCGTCCGTAAAAATACAAGGCTAGATCCCGTGAAATCCCTCCCATGGTTTTGCCTCCGCCTCTTATCGTTTTCAGGGTGATCCTTGTGCGGCAGACCTGCCGGTTTTATTTGTTTACTTTATTTTTATTATACACATTTGTCCCACGTTTTTTTCACGGCGCCACCGGGAGTTTTTCCAACAACAAAGAAGGTTTTTCGAGTAAGCGGCGGGTTTGATTTGAGGCTAATTGAGAATAAAAAAAACAGGGCGCCGGTTACTTTTTACTGGAATCTGTAACCGCCCTGTAACTTATTGTAACGTTGTCAGGCGTGGTCTATTAACTGGTTTTTAACTAGCTGCCCCTAGAATGATTATTAGTAAGCAATCATTAAGGGGGAAATATGAAAATTGCCTTGGTCTTTCTTACCGGGATTCTCGCCGGCGCTATTATCGGGCTGTTCGTATTCATCCCGAGAAATGCTTCGGCGGCCGAAAGCGACACTACGGAGACGATCATGCCGGATGTGGAAACGATGTACAAGAGCGCCTTCGTTGCTCCTTTTATCAAAGCTCAGGACAAGATCGTTGACCCTGACATTGCCGGGTATTACCAATATCTGCTGGATTCTACCGGCCTCACCGAAATGGCTGACGCCACGGCGACTCCGGTTGTCACCCCTCCTTAGGATAAAACGGGCACCCGGAAGGGGCCATCTACCTGGACGCCCTTCCGGGTCCTGGGAATTGGGAGCGATACTCTCTACCTTTTACGTTCCTTTACCGTAGCCAACGTCCTGGGAAGTGAGCCATCTCTCCGGGAAACCTCTTTAGTTTTGCATGATCAACTCGTCAATCTTGGCATAAAAAGAACGGATATTGATGGGGGGCGTCAGAGTCATTTCTTCATTGATATCCACCAGCCGCACGCAATTCACCGGCGCGCCCCTCCGCGATATCATCAGCACCGGGATATCGATTTCTTTACGGATGTTCAGGCAGTTCTGAATACCTTCGGGAATAGATTTATCCACATCAAGCAGTATGATATCCGGTGACAATTCTTCCGGGTAAATAGTAATGGTATTAAACAATTCCTCTTCGATGATCGCAGAGTGATACCGGGTACTCAATATTTCCTTCAGAATGGCCTTAAGTTCGGTATCCTGGCTGATAATCATTAGTTTAAACATTTTTACCCCGGTTGTTTTCAGCTTTCCTTCGTGCTTGATAGTGTTATAGTAGCACCCTTATTTTCAACGAAATATAAACGGCAACGGCGGTATTCTAAACAAGATATAAATAGACAAAAGAAAGCCAGACGGAAATTGAAGCAGCCGTATAGCGCAAGAGATGGGAATGCTAACCGGAGGGATTTTGGATGCGGCAAATAATTGAGGAAGAAGCGGGGATCACTTTTTGATCAGTCCAACGGCATATTTTTTCAATTCAGATAAAAGCACGGCGGCATCTTTATACCGGTCTTCTTTGCGTTTTGCCAGACACTTGAGGATGATTGCATCCAGGTATTCCGGTATTTCGGTTGTCAGCAGACTCGGTTTACCCGGGGCGGCGGTTAACTGGAAGGTTGCGGAAAAGGCTTCTTTGGGATAGGGCAATTTCCCGGTGAATAACTCATAAAGCAGCACGCCGAATTGGTAGATGTCCGTCCGGTGGTCAATGCCGCCGGAGTCCGTGCTGTTCTGTTCCGGGGCGCGGTAGTTTAATTGGTATAAAGCGGGTTCTTTGTTCGGTTCCACCTTCAAAGTGACGTCCTGGATGCGCCAGTTGGAGATTTTGGGGGCGTTGTTCGCATCCAGTAACACGTTTTCCGTCGTCAACTGGCGGTGGTTGATATGGCAGCGCCGTGAGTATACCAGGGCATCCGCCAATTGCACCGCCATCTGCAAGGCCTCATGGAACCTGATTTTCCCGCTCATTTTTTGCAGCGAGCCCTTGGAAAGATATTCCATTGCCAACCACGGGGTAGGTTCCTCCCCGACATCATAGACGGGTACGATGTTGGGGTGTTTCAGTGTCGCCCATTGCCGGGCGCCCTCTAAAAAGTGATTCCCCAGGTCCAGCTGGTCATTTTTGATTTTGGGTATCTTGATAATGACCGTAGCACTGTCATTGTTTCTCTTAGCGGCATAAATATCGCTGCTTTTGGTGGCGCTCAGCCGCCACATGATCCGGTAGCCGGTGACGCGCGGCATCTCCTCACCGGGACGGAAGACATTCATGTAAAGGGGCGTTACCCGTTTTTGCGGCAAACCCCACTCATCGATATAGTTGAAATTCACGTCGATGGAGTAGAAACCGGCCCTTGCCGGCATCATGGAGACCAGTTTGGTCACTTCGCCGCCGGCCGGTATTTCCGAGATGAGTCCGGGATCGGTTTCCACGACCGGCTGGTGCTTGCTCAACAAGGCGGCGTCGACCGTAATATATTTTACCTTGATCTCCGGGGGGAAAATGGTGTGGATGCTGCGCGCCGGTGATTTTCCTTCGTTCGAGACAACGATTTCCACCCACGACCAAGTTCCCAGGGGCAATTGTTTTTGTGAGAGCGAAAGCCGGAGTTTCGGTTGTTGTTCCTGACGCTCCCGGAACTGGTCGGCCAGCATTTTTTCAGGGTTTTCCATGTGCGCCAGGGCAAAATTCTTATCGAACGGCGCTAATTTTTCCCGCGGGTTCAGTTTCAAGCTTTCGATATACAGTTTAAGAGCATCTCCGGAACCCTCGCCTTTCAAGAAGGAAATGACTTTAGAAATAGAGTCCTGATCCAATCCTTGACGATTCAGCCACTTGTTTACCTTTTCCATAAGCTGCAGGGCATATTTGTTTTCCTGGTTGAATTTCAGCGCCTGAGTCACGACCTGCAGGGCTTCTTCCAGGCGGCCCAATTGGTAAAGCAACTCGCTTTTCTTGGCCAACGCCACCGCGTTTTCCGGCGAGTGTTCCAGCCCCTTTTCACAACATTCCAGGGCTTTTTCCGGTTGCACCTGCATTTCATAAGCAAAGCTCTTGATGAACCATAATTCCGCATCCGCGGGATAAGTTGCCAGGTATTTCGCACAGAGAGTGATGGTGTCTTCATACCGGAAACATAAGGATAGCGCCTCGACTTGCAGGCGCATGGCGGGTAGATTCTGCGGTTCCAATTGCACCGCCATTTGGGCGCAATGCAGCACTTCTTCGTATTTTTGTTTTTGGTGCGCCACGGCTGCCCGCTGCAACCACTCCTTAGCAGGTAAATTGGGGTCGGGTGGCGGCGGGGCTTTTACGGGCGCTGCCGGGACAGGGGTTTTCACAACCAGAAAATCGGCGCCGGATAACGTTTTCTCGGTCGCAGTCGGGACGGGAACTTTTTTTATCTCTTCCGGTGTATTCATTTTCTTCGCTATGCGGTTTTCGTTGGGGGAAAAGGTTTTACATAATATAGATTGTCTTAAACATAAAGGCGGACCTCATGCTATACTCAACCGTGAAAAGAGCGTACCATGAGACCCGCCTCCGTTACAGGTGATTGGTGGTCAGCTTGCCTTGACGGCTGTGCCCGGTAAAGCTACATCATCACGCGTTAGCAATTTATCGATATCAAGCAGGATTACCAACTTATCGGCAAGCTTGGCGATGCCCTGCACAAAAGTGGCTTCCGCCCCGCTGACCACGGATGAAGGCGGTTCCACGGATTCCGAAGAGATACGTAAAACTTCGGCCACCGAATCAACCACCATGCCTACATCCTGTCCACCGGTATGCACCACCATGATGCGGGCGGCGTTACTATGGGCGATGTTTTCCATGCCGAAACGTTTTCTCAATCCGACGACGGGTAACACTTCGCCGCGCCGGTTGATCACGCCTTCCACGAAATTGGAAGACCCCGGGACCCGGGTAATATTTTGAATATGGATGATTTCTCTGACGCTGGAGATATCTACTCCGTAGAATTCTCCCGCGAGTTTGAAGATCACCAGTTGTTTGCCGCTGACCAGGGCTTTTGC
>JAQTOJ010000010.1 GCA_028713395.1 Dehalococcoidales bacterium
TGCCCAGCTCCTTGACGCGTTTCACCCCATCAACAGTGGAGCCTGATGCCGAACTGTGCGGTGTGCCCGCCGTGCCGAAAATAAGTTTAGACAAACCGCTCTCCTTAATAGGGGCATCATAAACGTGTTGAGCGTAGAATGTCAAGCTATTGGTACTCCTTCCGGCACGTGGTGACACTAGATACTTCGCTGCGCTTGGTATGATAGGGAAGAAGGGAATGGATAATGTGAAGAGATTAGTTCGGCGCTTACGCTGTCTGTTATAATAAAGAGTAAACAATAAACGTTTACCTTGAGGTGGACAACTGGAAACAATCGATATTGCCCGTCAAGCGGCGGAAGCCGTCAGCGATAAGTTGGCGACGAATATTGCCGTATTGGATGTCAGAGAAGTCTGTACTTTCGCTAGTTTTTTTGTGATCTGCAGCGCTGAAAGCGATCGGCAGATCGAAGCTATCTGTGACGAGATCGAAGCTGTGCTGAAGAAAGCCGGTACTCGACTTCTGCACCGTGAAGGTTCTTCCGGTTCCGGCTGGGCTTTATGCGATTTCGGGGGTGTGATCGTACACGTTTTTACCCCCGAAACCCGCAATTTCTACCGTTTTGACGACCTCTGGGAAAAGGCTGTTCCCATCGTTAAAATTCAGTAATCAATAATCTCCTCTCCCTTTAGTTAAAGGGAGATATAGAGGGATTTGTTAAATAATTTGTTCACTAAATCTCCCTCAATCCCTCCAGTATCGGAGTACGGGACAGGCTCTTTCTGAAAGGGGCAGGAAAGACTCGAATCTTTCAGTAATTAGCGTGAATTTCGCTATCCTTGAAGAACAGCTTGATTTCTTTCACCGCATTTTCCGGCGAATCCGAACCATGTACCGCATTATTCTGGATATCGATACCGAAATCTGCCCGTATCGTGCCTTTTTCCGCTTTCTTGGGATCGGTGGCGCCCATGGTCTTCCTTATGGTTTCGATAGCATTGTTGCCTTCGAAAACAATGGCGACGATGGGTGTTGAAGTGATATAGCTCACCAAATCCTTGAAGAACGGTTTATCGGCGTGCACGGCGTAATGACGCTGGGCTAAAGCAGCGTCCATATGCAGCATTTTCAAAGCGATCAGCTTTAAGCCTTTTTCCTGAAACCGCGCCAGGATGGCTCCAGCGTAATTTCGTTTCATCGCATCCGGTTTTATCAAGACTAACGATCTTTCCATGTTTACTCCTTTACCGATAACAAACTTATAATATCACGTAACCCGACCTCGGTCAGGTTTTTCACGATTAAATCTGCTTCCTTAAGTTCGCCGATGGGGTGGGTAGTGGTGACTGCCAGGCACTTCATGCCGCCCGCTTTAGCCGCTTTGATACCTACAATAGCATCTTCGATGACCAGACAGTTTTCTGGTTTTATTCCCAATCTCTTTGCTCCCATCAAATACCCCTGAGGGCTGGGTTTGCCTTCCGTAATATCGTCGCCGGAAATAATGACCGGGAAATATTTGATCAAGCCAAGCGTTCCCAGAATCATATCTATATTTTCACGGGGGGTAGAGGAAACGAGCGCCAGTTTGATTTGTGCTGATGCCAGGGTCTCCAGTAGTGAGTTCACACCCGGCAAGGCGGTGATTTGGCCTTTAATTAGGCTGCGGAAAGTCGCTTCTTTGTAATCCCCGATGGCTTCTATTTTGGCCGCCGCAACTTTTTTCCCGAAGACCATCGGGATAATATCGATATTCGCCATACCGAACGCGTGTTTAAAATGGGCTTTGGTAAAATCAATGCCTTCCGGTTTGAAGGCGATCTGCCATGACTGAAAATGATATGTTGAGGTATCGGCGATGACGCCGTCCATATCCCAGAGCACCGCGATATTGTCCACCGGTTTCACGGATTCCCCGCTTTGTTATCTGCTCTGGCGGTTGTATCGACGACGAAATGGGTGGCGCTGCCCTCGGCGACTACGGTGCCATCTTTCAATTTGATTTCAGAAGCGCATTCGATGACCTTGCGGGTCTTCCGGACAACGCGGGCGGTGAGAGTGAGCGGTTCGTCAATGGGGATAAGTTTTTTCAGGCGAACGTCATATTTGGCGGTCACACAGCGGATGCCGCCGTAAGAGGCGGTATTGCTCATGATTTCATCCAGCAGACACCCCACGATGCCGCCATGCAGATAACCCGGCCAACCCTGGTATTTTTCCGAACCGGTGAATGCCGCGCTGGTGCCCTGAGCATCGCGCTGGAATTTTAGCTTAAATCCAATGACATTGTTCTCCCCGCAGCCGAAACACCCGCCGTAACCGGGTTTTAAATTTAGTTCTACCTGCGGCCAATTACTCATGCTTTGCTCCAATTGTAATTAAAGTTTACCTGAATGAGATATCGAACTCTTTTACTACTTCTGTATTTTGACTATCGTTATAAATATCCGATTCAAAGAATTTGCCACGTTGTGCGTTAGCAAGATACCCTGCCACTAATTCCATCGCCATAAATGCAGGGTAATTTTTACCATTACGGTCGGTTATCCCATATCTTACCGCTTCGACAAATCCGAACTGAGGGTAATACTCCGGTCGTCCAAAAAACATGATTGCTCCATAACCCATATTTCTGGCCTTATCTATCATCGAACGCATTAAGGTTTTTCCGATTCCTTGGCGTTGGTATTGAGGAAGTACGCTAATTGGTCCAAAATCTAGCACATGGATACTGCTTTTACGAGGCGTTTCGATGCGGGCATTGCTGCAAATAATGTGACCTACCAATTGGTTGTTTGCTTCCGCGACAAGGCTTAATTCCTTGATACCGTCCCGTTTACGTAATTCATAAACCATCCAATGCTCAAATGTGGAACCAATTCCGCCTTGTTCGATTCTGCCTGGGTAGGAAAATGCCTGTCTCGTGATTTCCTCTACCCTGCGATAATCCTTTTCCTCTTCAATTCTTATGCTGATTTCCAAGTATTTAACGTCCTGTATGGATTATTCTGTGATTGCCTGTAACATGGTTTTCACATACAGTGGGCATTGTCTACAGTTTTTTAGCCTGGGTGATGGGGGGCCGACGTAAATATATCGGCTGCAGAGTGGCTATATTATCCGTATCGCCGGCATGAAATCTTTTTAATCCCAGTTCGGCCAGAAAACTACTGCGCCGCAGGTCGGTCAGGGGCGAAGCAATCAATGCCTTCTCTCCGAGTTTCAGTTTCAAATGTTCTGCGATCTGCGGCACAAATTCGCCGCAAAACAGAGTCGGTTGAGAAATTAAGGAACAGAGTTTCTCCAGCGTGATGATGCAGTCCGGGGTGGTTTGCTGCCATTTGCCCCCGATGGTTTGATAGATGGCGGTGGCGACTTCATCACGCCCGGCGTTAATCACCGGACAAACCGGTAAACCGGTCAAAGCGTACTGGTAAGCGCTGACCTCCAAACTGTTGATACCGACTAACGGGATATTGAGGCTGAATGCCAATCCTTTGGCGGCGCTGACGCCCACACGTAAACCGTTGAAGCTCCCCGGCCCCAAACCCACGATCACAGCGGTTAAGGATTGACTGCTGCTGTCGGTCAGTTTGAAAAGTTGTTCAAGATTGGGTAACAACTGGATGGTGTGATTGCGGTTGGTGCGCCAGGTCAGTTCTGCTAGAGTCAAACCCTTATTCACCAGTGCCAGCGAGGCAATATCCGTGGCGGTATCGATCGCTACCTGCATTCTCAGTCCTTTGTTAATTCCTTAATGGCTGGCCTTAATTTTTCCAAAAGCTTGTGGTAGCGGTCGCCGCGGGCGGTGATTTCAAAAGCCCTTTCGGTATCGCTGACCCATTTTATCTTGATCAACAGGTGGTCGTCCGGCAGAATGTCGGCGCCTTTTTCCGCCCATTCGATCACGCAAATGCCGTGCCCATAAAGATAATCGTCCAGTCCCAGTTCGGAAATTTCCGTAATGTTGTCCAGCCGGTAAAAATCTATGTGGTAAAGGGGCAACCGGCCGTGTAATTCCCGCATGATCACGAAGGTCGGGCTGAGAGTATAATCCTGGATATACAGCCCGTAGGCGATTCCCTGTGTCAGGCAGGTCTTGCCGGCGCCCAATTGCCCGACCAGCAGGAAGATATCGCCGGGTTGTGCCAGTTCGCCCAGGCTTTTACCTAACGCCTGTGTTTCTTCAGTATTATATGTGTGTAGTTTCATTGACGGTTAAAATGATCCCAGCCGGTCTGTTTCAAATTTTGTTTTTTACCATGATGGTCCATTAGTAATACTTTACCAGAATTTACCGCCGTAATTTCACCAATGATGGTAACCTGACATTTCATTCTTTTTTGGGCTTGCTCGATTACCGCCTGAGGAGCGGTGAACAACAGTTCATAATCCTCGCCGCCGCTAATCGCCATTTCCAGCGCCTTTTCCCCGAAGCAGGTTTTCAGTGACGGAGATAACGGCACGGTAGCGATGTTTATTTTGGCCCCGACACGGCTCATTTCGCAGATATGGGTCAGGTCGCCCACCAAACCGTCGCTGATATCCATACCGCATTTCACCCCGTTTTTCACCAAAATCAGGCCTTCTTTGACACGGGGATGCGGCGTGAGATGGGCTTTTCTCAAGGTCGTCGCGTCTTTCCGGCTAAATTTCAGATTTTCCAGTAACATCTTCAACCCGCCGGCGGAAGCTCCGATGGTGCCCGTAACTGCCACTTTATCACCTGGTTTGGCCGATGAACGTGACAGAGTTTTACCATCTTTATTAGCCGCCGACCCGATTACCATGACGCTGATAAATATGAAAGGAGAACTGACGGTATCCCCGCCTACCAGCATCACACCGAATTTCCGGGCGATTTTGTTCATGCCTGCGTACAGACGCGTGATACTCTCGACTTTGGTTTCCGGCGGCAGCCCTAGTGATATCAAGGCGTAGAGCGGGATGCCGCCCATGGCGGCGATATCGCTGAGATTCACAGCAAGGGATTTCCAGCCGAGTTCTTCCCAGGTGATCGTCTTAAGGGTGAAGTGAATATTCTCTACCAGGGAGTCGACGGTGGCGAGTTGGAAAGGAACGGTGGGGTTCCAGACCGCAGCATCATCCCCGATACCGGTGACCAGTTGGCGGTAAGACGGGGTGTTTTTCTTAATGTTTTGCGCGGATTGATAGGCTAGTTTCTTGATCAGTCCGAACTCACCGATTTGCGAGACCTTCATAGGTGGCATTATACCATCACGCCGTAAAGGTGTATAGAAAAAAGAACAGGCGCGTTCGCGCCTGTTCACCTGGCTCAGATTTCCCGGAGTCTTTGCCGCTTAGGCTTTGACGACAGGACGCCACTTGATGTTATCCCAGACCCAGATGAGTTCTTTGCAATGGAGGCAATAGACCTGGATGTTGCCTTCAACTTTCTGTTCGCGGGTGGATACGATGCGTCCGCAACTCGGGCAATGCAGTTTTCTGGTAGCTACTTTCATTTGTTTAAATCTCCTGCTTCATTGTTACCTTTTTATCATCAATGTGTCAAGTAAGAATATTTTACCTTATTCCTTTACTACAGGTGAAGGGGTCTCCTGGAATGGATGCAGCCGCAGCACGAGCGAATAGAGATATGGATATTTGTTCTTTAGGTGTTCTGAGTAGGAAACCCACTCCCCGAGCAGCGCGCGGTAAAAACGGTTCATATCACCGGAGAGGTGTTTCAAATCGCTTTCCGGTAGATTATCAAACGATTGACGGGACTCCAGTTCTTCAGTGAAATGGAAAGCCGCCCAGAGTAATTCTGTAAATCGTTCGTTCTCCAATAGATTGGGGTTTTCCAGTAAGCCCAGGAGAAATCCCCGTTTGCTCAGCAAAAAAGCGCGTAATTCCGGCAGGTTGAGGCGGGAAACATCCGATTGCAGGGGCGTATCCAGGGTGAAACGCTGGGCTGCCTGAAAATCCTGATGCGTCCAAATTTGTTTCAGATGAAGATGGTTTTTGATTTCAGACGTGTTTTCCAGAGCGGGCAAAAGGCGGCGCAGGCTCTCATTGCCCACTTCACTGAAAAAGGCGCCGATGACCATGTTCAATTTATGTAGCATGGCCTGTTTTTCCCGTCTGGCCAGAAGGCGGTTGACGACAATCACGACGAGAAACACTTCAAGCGGGAGAAATGCCAAATTGTGGACGAGATAGAAATATAGATTGTGCAAATCCCGGAAGATCAGGTAATGCACGAAATATAACAGCGCTGAAGCCCCGATGAGGCTGGTTGCGAGTAAGGTGAACCCTTTCCAATTTTTCATATATTTCCAAAAAACCGTTTAACTGTTTCAGTATAGGAGAAACGGGGGGCCGGGGCAAGTCAAAAGTAAATTAAAAAGGTTATTAACTGGGAGAGAGCGCCTGTGTTATAATTTTGTGTTGGTATAAATATGTGGAATAAACTCGATCAAATAGAACAACGTTATCATCTCCTTTCGGAAGAAATGGGGAAAAATGAAGTTGCCACCGACCCGAAGCAATTGATGAAATTGGGGCAGGAGCGAGCCTCGCTTGATGAAGTTGTCAGCCTGTATCAAGAATATAAAGTCACCGTAAAAAGCCTCGGGGATACCCAGGCAATGCTGGATGACAAAATGGATGCCGAAATGGTGGCCATGGTCAAACAGGAAGTGCGTGGTCTGGAAGAGAAACGTGACCGCTTACAGGAGCAATTGAAAACGGCGTTACTGCCGAAGGACCCCAACGACGAACGCGACATTATCATGGAAATCAGAGCGGGTACTGGCGGTGATGAAGCCGCCATTTTTGCCGCTGACTTGTTTCGTATGTATTCCCGCTATGCCCAGACACGCCGCTGGGATGTTGATATCGTCGATTCCAGTGAAAGCGGCGGCGGCGGTTTGAAAGAAATTATTGTGGAAATCAAGGGCAGAGGCGCTTACAGCCGCTTCAAGTATGAAAGAGGCGTGCACCGAGTGCAGCGCGTTCCCTCGACGGAAGCCTCGGGGAGAATTCATACCTCGACGGCGACGGTGGCGGTGTTGCCGGAAGCTGAAGATGTTGAAGTGAACATCAGTCCGGCGGATTTAAGAATCGATATTTTTCACAGCGGCGGCGCCGGCGGTCAAAACGTGAACAAAGTGGCGACAGCCGTTCGCCTGACACATTTGCCCACGGGGATGGTCGTGATCTGCCAGGATGAGCGCAGTCAGTTGCGTAACCGCCAGAAGGCCATGGCCGTGCTCAATGCGCGGTTGTATGAAATGGAACGCAGCAAGCAGGAAGAAGAAATGACCTCGATGCGGCGCAGTCAGGTAGGCTCCGGCGAACGTTCGGAGAAAATACGGACTTACAATTTCCCCCAGGATAGACTCACCGACCACCGTATCGGTTTAACATTACATAATCTCCCAAAAATCATGATGGGCGACCTCGACCCGATGATCGATGCCCTGTCTAACGAAGACCAGAGCCAACAGTTACAGGCCGAACTCTCATGAGGCGGCGGGAATTATTGACCCGCGCCCACAAATTACTCGCCGCAAATCATATCCTCGATTCTCAATTAGAGGCTGAAGTTCTGTTACGTCATGTTCTGCATGTCACCCGTTTGCAATTGATCGCAGAAATAGATCTGGAAGTCCCCGTTGCGCTCGAACTGGAATACGCGCTGTTGGTGGCGCGGCGACTCAATGGCGAACCAACCGCCTATATTACCGGGCATAGAGAGTTCTACGGGTTGGATTTTACGGTCAACCCGGCGGTGCTGATCCCGCGCCCCGAAACCGAGCTACTCGTAGAAAAAACCATAAAATGTGCCGTGCATTATCCCGCACCGGTCATTGCAGACATCGGTACAGGGTCGGGGGCAATCGCGGTTGCGCTGGCGGTCCATTTGCCAAAAGCACAAATCGTCGCTGTCGATATTTCGCCCGAGGCTTTGGCGATACCGGTGAAAACGCAAAAAAGAATGGCGTAGTATCGCAGATTGCTTTTTTGCAGGGAGACCTGCTGGAGCCGCTAACTGCGCCGGTGAATATCATTGCCGCGAATCTGCCTTATGTCCTGACAGGCGATCTAGTAGCCGTCAATACCAATGGTTATGAACCACGGCTGGCATTGGATGGCGGCAAAGACGGTTTGGATTTGATAAAGAAACTCGTTGTACAATCGAAAAACAAAATAATGCCCGGCGGTTGTGTGTTACTGGAAATAGGGTTGGGACAAAAAGAACCGCTGCAGAGATTCCTTGAAAGCCACAATATTGCCAACGAAGTTACCTTTGATTCAGACCTGAGCGGTATAGAGCGGGTAGTCAGCCTCAGGTATTAACGATTCTCCGTCCATCCGGTTGTTTACTACAGTATTACCATTTTAGAAATACCAGAGCATGACCTATCTCTTTAATGGATATTACGTTATAGAAATATAAGTAATAAACAGGAGAGGTCACATGAAAGCTAAATTCTATGCCTTGGCGCTGGTAGCCCTGGTGGGGTTGTCTTTGATTGGGGGAGGTTTTTCGCTACAGAAAAGCGACTACAACACCCTCGTTTCTCAACCGGTAATTACCCTTGGGGAATATCCAACCGATATTTCAGGAGACACGGAACTGTATCCGGATGCCATATCTCCCATTAAGTACACGGTAGATAAACCTAGTGTCTGGATATCGGTGTACCAAAATGGCACCGTGATCAAAATTACCAGATATGCCGGCAACAAATTGACTGTATGGGAAAAAACCAGGATAACCCCACAGTCCGTATCCGTATTGTCAGATTCGGTTGAAAAGAATCCGGAAGTATTCTCAACCCACCTCAAGACCTCCAAGGTGACGGGCGCGGTCATGATGGAAAAAGCCGCATCCGGCAAGCTTAATATCAATATGCTGCAGATCAATATCTCAAAAGAGGGCGTGGAGAAAACTATTCGAGTACTTGGCTACACGTCGGTGGACGAATACCCCGAACCCATACAGGGGATATACCAGCAAATACTCGCATCCACTAAAAATGCGGGGGTTTATCGCACGGCGACGGCAGAATGAAGTTCATTATGTAGATTGTATACACTTGACCTGTCTTCAAGTTTGATGCTAAATTAACAGCAGGTTTTAGCATATTTTCCCCTAAAGGAGGAACCGGCGTTAATGAATATCATCGTTTGTGTGAAGCAGGTGCCCGACCCCGAAGCGCCGCCTGCCAGTTTTAAAATCGATTCCGCCACCAATAAGGTCATACCTCCGCCCGGCGTGCCGCCCGTCATCAGTCCTTTCGATGAGCAGGCGGTGGAAGCCGCACTCCGGGTCAAGGATGCCAAGGGCGGCAAAATTACCGTCATTAGCCTGGGGGTGAATCTGCTGCGGGATGTTGTGAAAAAGCCGCTCTCTATGGGCGCCGATGAGCTCATTTTACTGGAAGACCCCGCCTATGTGGATGGCGATAGCTGGACGACCGCTTATGCCTTAGCCATGGCGATCAAGAAAATCGGACAGTTCGATCTGATCTTCTGCGGTCGTCAAGCCGCCGATACGGATGCCGGGCAAGTCGGTTCCGCCATTGCGGAAATTTTAGGCATCCCCAGCGTGACCGTCGCCAGGAAAATAGAAGTGAACGAGAGCAAGGTCAAAGTGGAGAAAGTGACCGCCGATGGCTTTGATGTGATAGAAACCTCCATGCCCGCTTTGATCACCGTCAGCAATGAACTCGGGGAACCGCGTTACGCCACCATCAAGGGCATCATGGCTGCCAAGCGTAAAGAGCCGATCATCTGGAAACCCGCCGATATCAGCGCCGACCCTGCCAAATTGGGCGCCGCGGGCAAACGGATGGCGATGCTCAAATTGTTCCAGCCGGTGAAAGAAGGTAAGTGCGAAATGGTGACCGGGGAGAACGAAGAAGACGCCGCCGCTAACCTGGCGAAAAAACTGGTGGAGGCTAAACTCCTTTCCTAGCCCGCGGCTGGAGAGGGGTTTTGAAAGAAGGAGAAATTAATGGCTGAAAATAAAGGTGTCATGATCGTCGCCGAGTTCCTCAACGGCAAACTGGCCGCCATTTCCAAAGAGTTGCTGGGCGCCGGCAGCAAGCTGGCCAAAGATCTCGGGGAAGAGTTGAGCGTCGTGTTTATCGGGGAAGGTATTGCGGGTATCGCGCCCGAGGCTATCGCCCAGGGGGCGGATAAGGTATATGTCGTCGATGATGTATTGTTGAAAGAATACCTTACCGATGCCTACGTCGCGGTGGCGGAAAAGGTGATCCAACAGGTAAACCCGCGCATCGTCCTTGCCGGGCAGACCACCCTGGGGCGTGATTTTACCCCGCGCCTGGCTTTCAGATTGAATGCTGCGGCGACCATGGACTGCATCGACCTGTCCATTGAAGCGGGCACTAAGAAACTACTGATGACCAAACCGGTTTATGGCGGCAACGCGCGCGCTATTTTCACGAGCGAGGTTTTGCCGAATGTGGCGACCGTCAGGGTGAAAGCCATGACCGCCCTTGCCCCTGATGCCTCCCGCAAAGGCGAGGTTGTCACTATTACAGCTGGTCTGGACGCGGCGGCTATCCGCACCAACGTCTTGCAGAAAGTCGTCCAGGAGGTGCAGGGCATCAAGCTGGAAGACGCCACGGTAATAGTGTCCGGCGGGCGTGGCATGGGCGGGCCGGAAGGTTTTAAACAATTAGCCTCGCTGGCAAAATTGCTCAGGGGAGCGGCGGGCGCCTCCAGACCGCCGTGTGATAGCGGCTGGGTGCCGGAAACGATGCAGGTGGGCTTGACCGGTAAAATTGTTTCGCCGGATGTTTATATTGCGGTGGCGATTTCCGGCTCCAGTCAGCATCTGGCGGGTTGCGGCGGTTCCAAGAATATCATCGCTATCAACTGCGATGCTGAAGCCAACATCTTCAAAGAAGCCCGCTTCGGCGTGGTGGGGGACTGGAAGAAAGTGGTCCCGGCGCTTGAAACCAAGCTCAAAGAACTGCTGGGCAGATAAAAAATCTACGTAAGATAAAAGAGGAATAGGGCTGTGGAAACAGCCCTATTTTATCTAGACCATTGAAAAATGTTTGGCTTAAAAATATACTAATAATATTTCTATTAGTTAAATAGATATGATTAATAAGGAATTGCATGAAACTTTGGTTGTCGCGAAAACGCGACCTAGAACCCGAAAACTTATTAGAGCAATTAGGTTCTGACAACTTTTTACGATTAGCATTTCCCGTTTCTTTAACGGAAGACGTCGATTCAGTGTTAAAAATAATGCCTGTTGCTATTCATCTGCCAACGTTATACGACAAGGTTATATTTTATCTAAATAATCAAGAAGTTCACCTACCGTCGAGGGTCTATAATGCAGAAACTAGGAATGGTTTATTGGACACTCTAAGCGAAAAACAAAAAACCATATATGCGTGCATTCATTCTAGAAATCATGATGGTTATGTTAGAGAGAACAGCCTTAAATACTTAATAGAAAATCAAACCGATTGGTCAGTTCCATATATTCTACAATTATTGGGCGAATATGTAGTGGAAATAACACAAATTATTGAAAATGATGTAAAAAAGATAGATAAGGATCGAGTTTCGCATTTTGCATTGATAAACCCTAAATTCATCTGTCTTATAAGGCATCGCGTTATTAGTTATTGGGATTGTTACTACCGTGGTGAATATCCCGTTTTCTCGGAATATCCCGCCTATAAAGTAATGGATTCCCTTGGTTTGTGGGACGATCGAGATGGGAAAAAATTATTACGTGTTCGAACTTGAATAGACATAAATAGAAGTTATTATAAAAAGAAGGCTACTTTTATGTAGCCTTCTTTTTGTACCATTCAATGCTCTAGCAGATCGTCTAGACTTTCTCTTTTTCTTTCTCCGCCTGACGGGCAGCGACGATCTTCTGCGTTACCATGGGCGGGGCTTCCTGGTAGTGATCAAACTCCATGGAATAGGTGCCTTTACCCTGGGTGATAGATTTCAGTGTTATGGCGTAACGCTGCACTTCTGCCAGCGGCGCCTGGGCTTCGATTTCCTGGGTGTCGCCATCCGGGTTCATACCTAGCACATGACCGCGCTTGGTGTTCATATCGCTGATGATATCACCGGTGTAAGCTTCGGGCGCGCGGATCTTCATCTTGACATAGGGTTCGAGAATGACCGGTTTGCCATCCGCCAGACCTTTCTTCACCGCGCCGGCGCCGGCAATTTTAAAGCATATTTCTGAGGAATCGACGGGGTGGAAACCGCCATCGATAACGGTAATTCTCACGTCTTCCACGGGGAAACCGCCTAAAACACCTTCCAGCACGCCTTCATGAACACCTTTTTCCACCGCCGGGATAAAGTTGCGCGGTATGGCGCCGCCGACCACTTTATCCACAAATTCTACGCCTGTGCCGCGGCCGGTGGGTTCCAGTGATAAAACCACGTGTCCGAACTGCCCGTGACCGCCGGATTGTTTTTTGTGTTTATATTCGGCATCGGTAGTCGCCGTGATCGTTTCTTTATAAGGCACTTTGGGGGTTTGCAATTCCACATTGACGCCAAACTTGCGCGCGATTCTTTCCGCGGCTACGGCGAGCTGGATTTCCCCCAGACCGGATAAAATAGTTTCGGCGGTGACCATCTCACGGTGTACTTTCAGCGTGGGGTCTTCCTCCGCGATCTTGGCGATGGAAGAGCCGAGTTTATCGAGGTCGGCTTTGGTCTTGGGATAAACTGCGGCGCTGAAACTCGTGGGCGGAAAGATGATCGGTACCAGTTTGGTGGGTTTTTCTTTCGTCCCGAGAGTATCGCCGGTATTGGTATTGGTCAGCTTGGAAACCGCGCCGATATCGCCGCAGGCTATTTCCGCCACCGGTTCCTGGGCTTTACCGCGTAGCATGAACAATTGCCCTATTCGTTCTACTTCACCCCGGTTCACGTTCCAGACCTGGGAGTTGCTGGTCATGACGCCGTGATAAACGCGCAGGTAAGTCAGCTTACCCACATAGGGATCGGCGCTGGTTTTGAACACTAATGCCGCCAGCGGTCCCGTGGGATTCGGCGGTATTTCGCTTACCTTGCCTTCCATAATCGCCGTGACTTTGCCCTCCTTGGGCGTCGGCAATAAATCTACAATGGCCTCCATTAAAGGAGTGACCGCGATATTCTGTAAGCCGCTACCCGCCAGGATGGGGATAATCTTGCCGGATAACACACCCTGACGCAGTCCTCTGGATAATTCTTCGCGGGTGAGTTCTTCACCCCCCAGGTATTTTTCCAGTAACTTGTCATCCGCTTCCGCAATGGCTTCAGCCAATTTGGCGCGGAGGTCTTCAGTCTGGGCTTTCAGATTCGCGGGAATTTCTCCTTCTTTAGTCTCGGCACCGGTATAAGCTTTGAGGCTGAGCAGGTCAATGACGCCCTGAAAACTGGTGTGCGCCCCAATAGGCAACTGCATGGGCAGACATTTCCGTCCGAATTTTGCTTGAATCTGGGTAACGACCTTATTAAAATCTACATTTTCTCTATCCATTTTGTTGAGGAAGATGATGCGCGGTAGATTGATCTGTTCACAGTACGACCAGACCATTTCCGTGCCTACTTCCACGCCGGAGGCGCAACACACTACAATTACTGCGCCCTCGCTCACACGGATGGCGGATTTGACCTCGCCCACAAAATCAGGGTAACCGGGAGTGTCCATGAGGTTTATTTTGGTGTTTTTCCAGATATAGGGCAGCATGCTCAGACTGATGCTCATGCTCCGTTTCTGCTCGGAGGGATCGTAATCCGAGGTCGTGCTGCCATCGCTCACCTTGCCCAGACGGTTAATCACCTTAGCGTCAAACAGAATTGCTTCCGCCAGTGATGTCTTGCCTGCTCCATTATGGGATAACAAAGCAAGGTTGCGGATGTTATCGATTCCATACTGTGCCATAAACCACCTGTCCCTTAAACTTTTTCCGTAGATTTATACAATTATAATCTGCCTGCGATAATCGCGGCAAACTAAAGCAACGCCCACATCATACATTATTAGCGGCGGATGGTGAAGAGTACGCTTGCTTTGTAGCTAAAGACGGGTGTTATAGCGTCTTGTAAGAAAAGAAAAGTTGACAACCCAGAGTAGGGCTACCATAATATATTATTTGGACGAACTCCCAACAGGATGAATTGATTTATGAATGCTAAAGGTTCTCCTAATACTCTTAGATATTAAGATGTTACGGAAATCGGATAGTTTACAAATAATAACATCATCTGGAATAACCAACCCGCGCCGGAATTCACTTTATTACCTCATCATGGGATGAGTTTGCGCATAATTTCAGGGAAAATCTAAAAGAGGAGTTAGAATGGACTGGAACATCCTTGGTCTCGCAAGACACGGGCTCAGCAATTTTGAGCAGGTCTCCATCATCGGCGTAGTTTTCGTCGCGATCATCAGTCTGGTGTACGCGGTATTACTACGCAGACATGTCCTTAAGAAAGATAAGGGCACCGCTAAAATGCAGGAGGTCTGGAACGCCATCCGTATCGGCGCTGACAGCTATCTGACACGTCAGTTAAAAACCATCCTGCCCGCCATCGGTATTCTTACCGTGGCTTTATTCTTCAGCGTCTACGTTGTGCCTCCCTCCGCGGAAGCTTCGGCTGAATTCTCCAAATATACCGCCAGCCAGGTACAACTTATCATTGCCATCGGACGCACCATTGCCTTCATTTTAGGCGCAACTTTCTCTCTCATGGTCGGTCAGTTGGGTATGCGTATGGCGGTTCAAGCCAACGTACGCGCGGCTGCGGCGGCCAGACGCGGTTCCAATGAATCGCTTTCTATTGCTTATTACGCCGGCACCTTCACCGGTATGCTTACCGATGGTTTAGGGCTGGTTGGCGGCACCGTTATTTTCATCATCTTCGGTAAAGCAGCACCCGATGCCTTACTCGGCTTCGGTTTGGGCGGCACCCTCATCGCGCTCTTCATGCGCGTCGGCGGTGGTATCTACACCAAAGCGGCGGATGTCGGCGCTGACCTTGTCGGTAAAGTAGAAAAAGACATGCCGGAAGACGATCCCCGCAATGCGGCCGTAATCGCTGACCTTGTCGGTGATAATGTTGGCGACTGCGCCGGTATGGCTGCCGATATCTTCGAAAGCTACGAAGTCACCATTGTTTCCGGTTTGATTTTAGGTATTACCCTTTACACCTTGACAGGCGAATTAAAATGGATCGTTTACCCCTTACTGATTCGCGCCGTCGGCGTCCTCAGTTCCATCATCGGTACCTTCACCGTCCCCATCTGGGAAAAAATTCCTATCAAATTCATGCGGGCGCATGATGCTGAAGAAGCCATGTTCCGCTCTTATGAAGTCTCCAGCGTTAATACGGTACTTTGGGCTTTCTTACTCGCCATCTATTATGCCAAAGACTGGAGATTAGGCGTCTTGACGACCATTGGTGTTGCATTGGCCGTGGCCTTCAACCCGCTTACTTCTTACTTTACGGCTACCAGACGCGGCCCGGTCAAGGGTATTGTAAAATCCACTAACACCGGTCCCGCTACCACCATTCTCTCCGGTTTATCGGTGGGTATGGAATCGACTGTCTGGGCGTTGGTCGTAATTGTTCTCAGCTTCATCGGCGCTTTGATCCTCTACGGTGGGCAGGCTCTGCCAACCACCTTACCCGGTGGCGAAGTTATTCCTGAGTACTTAAAGAGTCTTCCCGTGTATGTGCTGTACGCGGTCGCCATGATCGGTATCGGTATGTTGAGCCACACCGGTAACAACGTGGCCATGGACTCCTTCGGGCCTATTTCCGATAACGCCAACGGCGTGGCGGAAATGTCCTGGCACGATATGAACGACGGCGAAACCAAGAAAGCCCGCCAGATTATGGCTGACCTGGATGCCGTCGGTAACACTACCAAAGCCATCACTAAGGGAGTTGCGATTGCTTCCGCTGTGATTGCGGCTGTCAGTCTCTTTGCCTCTTACATGATCGATGTCGGCAAAGTCCAGTTGCAGCTCAATCCTTTAATTACCGGCCAAACCGGTCTGTTAACTTCTATCCGTGTTTCGGAAACCCAGGTGTTCGTCGGGTTGTTACTCGGCGGCGCCTTACCCTGGTTATTCAGTTCACTCTCCATCAACGCCGTCAGCCGCGCTGCCGGTAGAATCGTGGAAGAAGTCCGCCGCCAGTTCCGCGTCCCGGGTGTTTTAGAAGGCACTGTAAAACCAGATTACGCCAGAGTCGTCGGTATCTCCACACAGTCCTCACAGAAAGAACTGATGCCCTTAGCCATCATTTCCGTGCTCACCCCCATCTTCCTGGGTCTGTTCCTTGGTGTCGAAGCCTTGGGCGGCTTCTTAGCCGGTATCATTCTAAGCGGTCAGTTGCTGGCCGTCTTTATGTCCAATGCTGGTGGTGCCTGGGATAACGCCAAGAAATCCGTGGAAGACGAACCCCGCGATCTTAAAGCCAATACCGGTAAAGGCAGCGAACGCCACAAGGCTGCCGTGGTTGGCGATACCGTGGGCGATCCGTTGAAAGATACCGCCGGTCCCGCGCTGAACCCCATGATCAAAGTGGTCAACATCGTCAGCTTGATCGCTGCCCCGATCATGGTGAAATACGCCTTGGACTTCGGTCATATCGATTTTGCCAAAGACTGGTTCGTCATTCTATTGGCGACCGTACTCTTGGTTATTGTTGGCTGGGCGATCATGACCAGTAAACGTGAAATTCCCGTTTATGCGGTCGAGGGTAATGCTGCCGCACCCGCTGCTGTCGCTTCGGCTCCTAAAGTAGCTGCGCCGCCACAGAATAAACCCGTGAACAATCAACCGCAGA
>JAQTOJ010000011.1 GCA_028713395.1 Dehalococcoidales bacterium
GGTGCGGTTCTCCTGCGGTGAAGCGTCATAAATAAAGAGACTGCTGGGCAATTGGAAACCCGCCCAGGCAAACCCGGAATATATCTGGGCGAAGATCAACCAGCCGAAATTTGTGCTGATCACCCAGGCGATGGGCACGAACGGCACCATAAAGGCCGTAATACGTAATATTTTTATATTGCCGGCTTTATCCGTGCGTTTTCCCCACCAGGAAAGAAAAGCGATCGTCGCCAGCCCGGCGGCGGAATTGATGATGCTGTAAATGACATAGTTGAACTTGAGTTCCTTCAGCATATAAGGTGAAAAGAACGGACCGGATAACATCACCGAGAAGTTGAAAAGGGCGCAAAAAATGATGAACTTACCGATGTTGGTTGCCGGTAGCGTTTTGCCGATCTGCCAGATATTCGCCTGTGTTTTTCTCGCAATATTCTTAAATGTGGGTTCTTCCATGCGTGAAAGGAAATAGAGTGAACAAAGACGGGCCGTGATTGCGCCGATAAATATTATTGAAAAAGCCAGCCGGGGATTGCCGGTCAATACCTGTAGAATCCCCGCGGCGACGTAGGAAAACGCGCCGGCGACTAAACCGGCAATTCTATTCCGATTTCCGAAATACTTGCCTCTCACCTCTTCCGGCACCAGGTCTGCCATCATGCTGCCCCATGCCGGCTGCGAAGTCGCATCGAACATGGTGCTGATGGTCATAAAGGTAATAAGCCACATGACCTGGTTCGTGGAAAAGATAAACGGAATCAACAGGATGGGTATCCACATCAGCGCATGAAACAGCGCCATCAGCATTACCAGACCGCGGCGGCTGCCCAGGCGTTCGCTTAAAGTCGGCGCTACCAATTGGGCGGCGCTCATCAATAAGTTCGGAACGGTGGAAAGCAGCCCGATCTGGGCGGTGGTGGCTTTCATGACTAGGGCGAACGGGGTGATATAGTTTTGGGTCAAACCCTGCATGGCCGCGTAGGAACTACCGTCCAGTATGCTCGCTTTTAGACTCTTAGAGAGATCCGATGATAATTCCCGCTGCCGGCGGGGGTATTGTGCTTCATTAGAAATTAGAGATCACCTGCCTGATATCTACCATATCAAAAAATTGAGCGTCATACGACTTCAGGAGAGAAAAACCGATACGAAAAAGAAAGAAATGAAGTTGCAGATTGAAGCAGTAATGCCGCTTGTCTATTTATCGGGCGTCTTGGAGGTTTTGTTATTAATCAACGTTTCTTTGTCGTTAACCCCACCGTTCACTATCTGGGACGGTTCATTTTTCTGACTTTTCATGCTCTGGTAACGTTGAAAGACCTGCGTGCCGTAGCCAACAATCACCACCACGATGGCGATTGCCAGGATTATCATGAGTAGCACTAGTAAAATGCCGATAACCATACGGTCCTTCTATCACCTTATTTATACAAACATTAGTCGACTTATCACATTTTGTCAAGTAGTTTGACCCTTTCCGGCTCGATAATCGATACTAAAAGACCTAATGGTTTTACTAGCAACGCAATATCAACTGAGATGGACAGTCCGTCCGGAATGCTTTACTATTTGAACGGGAGAATAAAATGTATATCTTATTGACCAATGATGACGGTATCCAGTCTCCTGGTTTGATTGCATTGGCAGCGGCCGTAAGCCGTGTCGGGGAAGTATTAATTGTGGCGCCGGATAAACAACAGAGCGGAGTGGGTTCCTGCGTCAGCCTGCATTCAGATATGAATGTCGCGGAAGTTGTGTTTCCGGTGCGCGGCATAAAAGCGTACTCGGTCGGCGGCACCCCCAGCGATTGCGTCATGCTGGGTCTGCGGCGTTTGTCCCAGGGGCATGTCGATTTAGTGGTTTCGGGTATTAACCTCGGGCCGAACGTCGGCAGGGACATTCCTTACTCAGGCACGGTTATGGCCACATTGCAGGCGCATTACCGGAAAATACCCTCGGTGGCAATATCACAATTTTTCCTGACCCGTGAAGAAAAGCATGATTTTTCCGCCACGGACAAGTTCATTACTTTACTGGTAAAGATGATCGCTGATAAGAAAACCGCTTTTGAATCCATCATAAATGTCAACGTGCCGAATCTACCACCGGATAAAATCAAGGGCATCAAAACCACGCGGGCGGCGGATACCGGGTATGTCAGTCACTCTTCCCACCGCCATGATGGCGCGGTGAAATATACATTGGAGTTGGATAGCGATATCAAAGACCATCTGGTGGAAGGCACCGATATCTGGGCGATCCATCACGGCTATATTTCCGTGACACCATTGCAGTTCAACATTACGGACATTCAAGCCATGCCGCTATTACAGGCGGGTATAGAAAATATGGGGGATTGGTGACGGTCAGGATGTTGACATTGTGATGTTATGATGTCAAAATGTTGGTGATTCAACCCGGAGGTGAAAGATGACTACGCCAGCAAAGCGTACCACCATTTATATTGATCCAACCCTGCATAAAGCTCTACGTCTCAAAGCCATTGCCGTTTCGCGGTCGCTGTCAGATATAGTAAACGATGCCATTCGGGAAAGTCTGTTGGAGGATGCCGAAGACATTGAAGCCTTTGACCGGAGGAGCCGGGAACCACTCCTTAGTTACGATGTAATGGTGCAAAGGTTGAAGAAAGATGGCAAGCTATAGCCTGTTCTTTCGGGCATCGGTAGAAAAAGACCTCAGGACTATCCCCAAAAATGACCTGGTCAAAATACTGGCTCGCATCGATGCTTTAAGGGGCGACCCACGGCCCCCGGGGTGTGAAAAGCTCACCGGATTGGAACGCTACCGGATCAGACAGGGACGCTACCGCATCCTGTATTCTATACAGGATATGGAACTGACCGTCTGGGTGGTCAAGGTCGGACACAGAAAAGACGTTTACAGCTGAATATTATCCGGAGGCATAACATGAAAATGATAGACTTGCGCAGTGATACCGTGACTCATCCTACCGAAGCGATGCGCCAGGCCATGTACGAGGCTGAAGTGGGCGATGATGTCTACGGTGAAGACCCGTCCATCAACAAGCTGGAAATGATGGCGGCGGCTAAAGTGGGCAAAGCCGCCGGATTGTTCGTGCCTTCCGGCACGATGAGCAATTTGCTTGCCATTCTTGTTCAGACGACCCGCGGTAATGAAATTATCGTGGGCAGCGAATCGCACATCTTCCATTACGAGGTCGGTGGCGCCTCGGCGTTGGGCGGTGTGGTCTTGCGTACCGTTAACAACCAGCCGCACGGTGAAATTGAGCTGGAAGACATTGAAAAATCGATCCGTAGCCAGGATATTCATTCGCCGCCCACCGCGCTTATCTGTCTGGAAAATACGCAGAATCGCTGCGGCGGCATGGTATTAACGCCTTTTTATACTGCGAAAGTGGTTAAATTGGCGCGTGCGCATAACCTGAAAGTTCATCTGGATGGCGCCCGTCTCTTCAATGCGGCGGTGGCTCAGAACGTCTCGGCGATGGAATTAAGCCGCGGCGTAGATTCGGTCGGTATCTGCTTATCCAAAGGGTTGAGCGCCCCGGTGGGTTCGGTGATCTGCGGTTCGTCCGAGTTCATTGAGCGCGCTCGCAAATGGAGGAAAATGCTGGGTGGTGGCATGCGGCAGGCCGGCGTCATCGCCGCGGCTGGCATCGTGGCGTTGGAGACGATGGTCGAACGGTTGGCGGAAGACCACGCCAACGCCAAAAAGCTGGCGGAAGGCATGCGCACTATAAAGGACATCATCGTTACCCAGGACATAGTTCCCACCAACATCATTCTGTTTGAGACGGCTAAAAATATCGATGCCGTCAAATTCTCCGCTAAAATGAAAGCAGAAGGGGTGCTGCTCAGCCCACGCGGCGGTAACCAGTTCCGGGTGGTCACCCACCGTATGGTCAGTACTGCCGATATCGATACAGTGTTAATGACATTTACGAAGGTCATAAAAAACCTGAAATCATAACCTCCGGCTATCCTTTGTATTATCCCAACGTTATATCTATCGAGGGTGTTCACCTACCGGGAGGTTGTGTTATGAAGTCGTTTTTTATCAAAACATGGATAGTATTTACGATTCTGGCGTCTCTATTGGTGGTTTTGCCCGCCTGCCAGCCGGCAGTTACCGCCGCTAGCTACGTTGCCCTGGCGCCCAAAATCCTACACAGCAGCCGCATGGAAGCCATTTCGGTGGCTTTATTCAACGGCGCCCAGCCCGCCAAAGATGTTGTGACCGTTTCTATTCTCAAGGATAAAGAAACCATCGCTTCGACTGTGGCCGTGATCAACGGCAAAGGTAAAGTGAATCTGGATATTCCGGATGTCGCCGACGGCGCTTACGAATTACAAGTCAAGTCCTCCAAATTCACCGATAAAACTACCATTAATATCGAAAAGAGTTATCTGGCTTTCGTGGAAACCGATAAGCCTATCTATAAACCCGGTCAGACCATCCATGTTCGTGTCATGACGCTCGATCCGGATTTGAAACCGGTCTCCGAAGCTGCCACCGTGGAAATCACCGACGCCAAATCGATCAAAATCTTCCGTGAAGTCGTGCAGACGGATGAATACGGCATGGCCGATGTTGATCTGCCGCTTTCCAGTGAACCCAATCTGGGGGTCTGGAAGATCAATATCACCACCGAAAAAGCCAAGAGCGAACTCGATGTGCGGGTGGAAGAGTATGTTTTACCCAAATACGAAGTCGCCGTGACTTTACCGAAAGAGTGGTTTTTGGTCAGCGAAAAAATCACCGGCACTGTTAACTCCACCTATACCTTCGGTAAACCCGTCGAGGGCGAAATGAAGATTGAGGCGTTAAAATATGTTGGGCAGTGGCAGACCTACGCCACGATTACCAAGAATATCAGCGGCAATGCTGATTTTGAGATTCCCGCGGCGGGTTATGTGGCGGGCACCCCGGCCTCCGGCGGTGACGGCAACGTGCAGCTCAATATCACTGTCACGGAAAAATCCACCGGTTATGTGGAAAAGACCAGCCGCCTGCTCACCGTAGCCGATTCGGCGGTCAACCTCCAGGTCATCCCGGAGGGTACGGTTTTCAAACCCGGCTTGCCCTTCAGTTTCCTTATCGTCACCGAAACACCCGGCAGCACCCCGGTGGATGCTGTGGTGGAAACCACCGTCACCTATGTCAACGATAAGTTCGAGGATTTCCAGACCGATAAAAGAACTATCAATACGACCAAAGGCACCGGTGTTTTAGAAATATCTCCTCCGGCGGCTGCCATCGCCATGATCATCGAAGCTACGTCCGGCACCGCCTACGCCACTAAAAACCTGCAGGCGTCCTATTCGCCGTCCGGCAACTTTATTCACCTGGAACAGGTGACCGAAGGTTCCATTGCGGTCGGGCAAAAAATTGCTTTTAGAGTTTATTCCACCGATACCGCCACCAACTTCTATTATGAGGTCGTGGCGCGCGGCACGGTAGCGTTTTCCGATTATTCCCGCAGCCGCGATATCTCCTTCAGTACGACGCCTTTGATGACCCCGGATGCCAAAATACTGGTTTACCAGATTTTACCCAATAGTGAAGTAGCCGCGGATTATCTGCCTTTCACCGTGGCAGCGGCTTACCCCCAGCAGGTAGTCGCCGGTTTTGATACGGCGGAAGCTAAACCCGCGGACGAAGTCCAGATCAATATCCAGACGGAAGGTCCCGCTAAGGTGGGCATTGCCGCCGTCGATAAATCGGTCTTCATCCTGGCCGAAAACAGGCTGAACCTGCAGCAGGTTTTCGCCGAACTGGAAAGGCTTTACATGGACCCGCAGGCGGAAATCGACCAGATTTCTTTCTATCCTACCGTGACCACAGTAGGCACGACGGATGTATTCAAGGATGCCGGCATGGTTGTTATGACCAACCAGACGATTCCGCAGAGCAAGGATTATCAGGTGCAGCCTGCCAATAATAGTTTCTGGAACAAGATCTTCCGCTTTTTCGGAGGGCGAAATGTGTTTGGTGGCATCGCCATGGAAGATGCCAACGGCGCTAAGGGCGGCGTCGTGCCACCGATGGTGGTGCCCGCACCCACACAGACTACCGCCAGCGGCAGTAGTAGTTTGGCGGAAGTGCAGCGGGTACGGCAGTTCTTCCCCGAAACCTGGCTCTGGACTGAAGTGACTACCGATGCCTCCGGTAAAGCCTCCCAGACGGTGACCGTGCCGGATACCATCACCACCTGGAAATTACGCGCTGTCGCTGTTTCCAAGGAGAACGGCCTGGGCGTGGCAGAAAACGAACTCAAGGTTTTCCAGCCTTTCTTCCTCTCCATTGACCTGCCTTATTCCGCCATCCGCGGGGAAGAATTCCCCGTGAGCGTGGCAATTTATAACTACCTGGACACCGCGCAGAACGTGCAAGTTGACATAACTCAGGGAGATTGGTTCGAGCTGCTGGATAATGCCAGCCAGACCGTGAATATTGCCCCGAATGAGATCGGAAGCGTACAATTCAGAATCCGCCCCGGCAAGATCGGCATCAAAGAATTGAAGATCAGCGCCCGCAGCGCCGCCGCGGCTGATGCCGTCATCAAAACCATTATCATTGAGCCGGAAGGCGTGGACAGGGAAATCGTGGATAACATCACCCTCGCCGGTGGCGTGACTAAAACACTGGATACCTCGCTTCCGGATGTTGTGGTCGCCGATTCCGGCCGTGCCTACATTGCCGTGACCTCCAGCTTCCTCACCCAGACATTGGATGGACTGGATTCTTTATTACAGATGCCTTTCGGGTGCGGCGAGCAGAACATGCTCAATTTCGCCCCGGACGTTTTCATTACCAAATACCTGGAAGCCAGCGGCCAGCTCAAGCCGGAAATTATGGCCAAGGCGGAAATGTTGATGATCACCGGCTACCAGCGGGAATTGACCTACCGCCGCACCGACGGTTCATTCTCTGCTTTCGGTATGAATGATGAGTCGGGGAGCCTCTGGCTCACCGCCTTTGTGCTGAAGAGCTTCTCACAAGCGAAAAATACTATTTATATCGATGACGGTATTCTCAGCGCCGCCCGGAACTGGATCACCTCGCATCAAAATGCTGACGGGTCTTTTGACGCAGTTGGGTTCGTGCACCATCAGGAAATGATCGGCGGGTTACAGGGCAAGGACGCCTTGACGGCGTATGTTGCCATCGCCTTGCTGGAAGCCGGTGACACCGTGGCCAGCGGTCGCGCCGTGCAATATCTGGAGACCAAACTCGCTTTGATGGACAGCCCATATGAAGTCGCCCTCACAACCTATGCCCTGGAAAAAGCCAAGAGCTCTAAAGCCGGCGATGCCTATACTAAATTGATGGCGCTGGCTAAAGAGGACGAGAACGGGTTGCATTGGGGCGCCGATGAGATTATACCGGTTGACACCCAGCCTGCCGGTAAAGTGGGCGCCCAGCCATTTATGCGCCCCTACCAGCCGGATATCAACCGCGAAGCCTCCATCGAAACGACCGCCTATGCCACACTCGCCTTAGTCCAGCGCGGCGATGCCCTCAATGCCTCCCGTGCGGCAAAGTGGCTGGTCTCCAAACGGAACGCCTACGGCGGCTACGGTTCCACTCAGGACACGGTGGTTACCTTGCAAGCGCTCACTGAATTTGCCGTCAACAGTCGCGCCGATGTTGATCTGACGGTGACACTGAAAGGCGCCGGCATCGATAAAACACTGGCTATCAACGCCAGCAACTTTGATGTGTTGCAGACGGTGGAAGTAGGCATCAACGGCCAGATCACCATGACGGTCACCGGGAAAGGTGATGCCATCGGGCAGTTAGTCAGAAGATACAACGTCCCGGCTGCGGATGCTACTCCGGCGGCGCAGATGCTCAAAGTAGACGTGACTTACGATACCACCGAGGTTGAGGTCAACGATCTGGTCAATGTAAATGTGAACCTGGGTTTCAATCCATTACCTGAATTGAACATCGCCGAAGCCGGTATGATCGTCGTGGACGTTTCTATTCCCACCGGCTTTGAAGCGGTGCGCGATTCGATAGTTGCCATCACCGAACAGATGCCCAATATCAAAAGGTTCGAAATCGCCGGGCGTAAAGTGATTTTCTATGTGGAAAACATGAAACCCGGGGACAAAATCGCTTATCGGTTCCAGGTCAAAGCCCTTTATCCGGTCAAAGCCAAAGGCGTGATGACCTCTGCTTACTCATATTACACGCCGGATATCAAAGGCGAAACCTTGAGCGCCGCGGTGACGGTGAGATAAGCAGCAACCTCTATACACGTCATCCCAGCGAAAGCTGGGATCCAGTAAAAACAAAGCACAGGCGGAGACGCCTGTGCCACCAATAAGAAAAGGCTATCCCTCCTCTTTTTCCCCTCCTCCGGGACTCCCTGGATGTCATCCCAGCGTAGGCTGGGATCCAGTGGGGGTTCTGGAGGAGGGGCATTTTGTTTCTGAACCGGCGTTAATACCTTTACATTGTGGAACTATATGTGTAATATAGTTGTGTAATACATTGTGGAGTAAATATATGAGCAAAATCATTATTCAAGTACCGGTAGAACGAGAATTACTGGATGAGCTGGATAAACTATCAAAAGAACAGAGTAAATCCCGTTCAGAGGTAATCAGGCAAGCATGCCGCAAATTCCTTGATGAGACCGAGGAAGAACGCTTAGATCGGATTTACGTGGAAGGTTATAAAAGAATACCGGAAACCACTGAGTGGGGGGAAGCTCAGGAGGCAATGTTAAGTGAAGTTTGGCCAAAGGAGTCATGGTAAGTGAAACGAGGCGAAATCTGGTGGGCTGAATTGGCAGCTCCAATTGGACGGCGTCCTGTCTTATTGCTTACTAGAAATAATGCTTATAACGTCAGAAATTCTGTCACCGTGGCACCCGTTACCCGTACCATCCGGGCGATTCCCTCACAGGTGTTTCTTAGTGAACAGGATGGAATGATGACCCCTTGTGTGGTTAATTTAGATGACCTCGCGACAATTAATGTCACTAAGCTAAAAGAATACCTAACCACTCTTTCTTCGGAGAGAATGCAAGCCGTCAACCGGGCCGTTATCTTTGCGCTGGATTTGAAATAAGTAATGCCCGAAGATTCCTACGGCTCCTATGAAATATTGACCGGTTACGAAGGTCAAAGCAAATGCTGGTGGTGCGGTGCGGCTTTCCCGAATAAACGCGCCCGGCGTTTTTGCTCCACTAAATGCCGCCGCAAATACGAAAACAATTTCTACTGGGCATGGGCATCCAGATTGGCCGTCCGTCGCGCCAAATTTTGCTGTCAGGCTTGCGGTGTCAAGGGAAGGCGGCGGTTACATGTGCACCACATCCGGCCGCTTAACGGAAGCAACCGAATGAAAAACGTGCTCAACCGGGCAGATAATTTGATAGTCCTCTGTAAAAAATGCCACCAAAAACAACACCAAAGCGTTAATAATCAAGAATCAAGAATCAAGTATCAAGTATCAATAAACAAATAAAACAATGTACACTTCACAATAATGACTTGGGCTAATTGCTTCTAAATTGACGCTTTACTAGCACAAGGTTTATACTCGTCATATGTTATCTCTCCCTCGTAAGAAGATAAATTGGAAGGTGATACAAAATGGGTTTGGTATATGTTTTTATATTTACTACCATTAATAATATTATCAATCTGGATGATTTGCCATTCACCCACTAAACAATGTTAAGAAAAGGGGAAATATGAAATTAGCTTTAATTTTATTGTTTGTTGGTGCCATAACGATCGGAACGGGCTTTGGTCTTAGGCAATCCGGGATACGCCAACAATCCCAACAATATCTACTGGCTATTGACTCATCAGATTATCTGCCCAATGCAGTGGCCCAAGAATCAGCCGGGATAGGTCTCCTAGGTTTTGGTGGGGTTTTTGTTGTAGGTAGCGTTGTTCTATTGATCGTAAAACGTCAGACAAAGAGTAAATAGTACTGATCGTATAAATATAGCTCTCTTCGTTTTTGGTTAGTCAAGGCTAGCTGTAATCTGGTTGTGGCTAGGTTGATGTTCTAGAAGAGGAAGGGCGAATGCCCTTCCTCTCGTAAATTCTCCTCTCCCTGCAGGGAGAGGTAGGAGTGGGTCGTAGGGTAAGATAAAACCATACCTCATTCAACATCATACAAATGCAAGTAGAACCATAAATAATATTACTTTGATTTTGGTTATTGAGTCTTGTCTATTCCTTCGTTGTCGTTATACAATGTTTACCACAGGAGTGAAATGACGGCTAAAGAACTACGTTTGACCGAAACAGTCCACGGCGCGGGTTGAGCTTGTAAGATCGGGCCGGGGGACCTGGCCGAGGCTCTGCGCGGACTGAAATTAATGTCTGACCCCAACCTCATTACCGGCATCGAACGGAGCGAGGATGCGGGGGTGTACAAATTGACCGCCAAAATTGCCATCGTGCAGACGGTTGATTTCTTTACGCCCGTGGTGGACGATCCCTATGATTTCGGGCAGATTGCCGTGGCCAACGCCCTGAGCGACGTTTACGCCAAAGGCGGGAAGCCGCTCACTTCTATGAATCTTGTTTGTTTCCCCATCGATAAAATGGACATTTCGGTTTTGAACAAGGTGCTCAAGGGCGGGTTGGACAAAATGCGGGAAGCCGGTGTGGTGTTGCTGGGCGGGCATTCTGTAGACGACCCGGAAATCAAATACGGGCTTTCGGTCACCGGTACCATTCACCCTAAAAAAGTGGTGAAGAACAACGGCGCTCAACCCGGCGATATCCTCATTCTCACCAAACCGCTGGGTATCGGCATTATTACCACTGCCATCAAGCGCGGACTGGCTAGTCCGGCGCTTATCCGCAAAGTCACACGGCAGATGGCAACACTGAACAAAGCGGCTTCGGAAACGATGATGCGGGTTGGTGTGCATGCCTGCACCGATATTACCGGTTTCGGGTTCTTGGGGCACGCCGGTGAAATGCTGGAAGAGACCGCTAACGGACTTATCATCTATTCAACGGAAATTCCCTTCATTAAAGAAGCCCGGGCTTTCGTTGAAAAAGGCATCAAACCGGGGGGACTGGAGCGCAACCGGGAATACCGGCAGAAAACCGTCAGATTTGAGAAAAATGTGCCGCCGTATTTGCGGGATTTGTTATTCGATCCCCAGACTTCCGGCGGATTGCTCATCGCGGTGAGCAGCGCCAAAGCGGTGCGCTTGATCAACGCTCTAACCGTTAACGGGGTTACTCAGGCGCGCATTGTGGGTAAAGTCATCACCGACCCCGCCCGTAAAATACTGGTAAAATGAATCGATGGAACTGATACAAGCTATTACTCCCTGCGTGAAGCTGCTTTACACCTATACCCCGATTCCCGCCTATGAAAAATATATCGGCACTTATCTGTATCATGGCAAAAAGAACGCCCTGATCGATCCCGGGCCGAAAACGGCCGTGCCCGGTTTAGTCAGCTCTGTTGAAGCTGCTGGATTGAGCCTGGAACAGATCGATTATATTATTCTCACCCACATTCATATCGACCATGGTGGCGCCACCGGTACTTTGTTGAAGCATTTACCTCACGCTAGCGTGGTAGTACATCCGCGTGGCGTGAAACACTTGATCGATCCCGCCGCTCTGACCAAGGGAAGCATTGATACGCTGGGTGAGCTGGTGGCGAAATACGGTGAGATCGAATCCATTCCGGCAGCACGGATCATTGCCTCGGAAGACGGCATGCGGTTGCCGGGGACCGATCTGGAGATCATCTGGACGCCGGGACACGCGGCGCACCATCAGTGCATAATCGCCCGAAATGAAAAGGTATTGTTTTCCGGCGATGCCGCGGGTATTTTACACGGCGGTCTCTTGCGCCTGACCACCCCGCCGCCCTTCAGGCTCAAAGAAACGCTCGAATCGCTGGATAAATTAATCGCCCTAGCGCCTTCAATAATCTGTTACGGGCATCTGGGCGGGTATGATAACGCCGTCGTCCGACTTCAGACATTTCGCACTTTGTTGCTGCATTGGTACGAAGCTGCGCAATCGCGGGTAAAACAGGGCATGACCTTCACGCAGGCGCTTGACGCCTTCATCGAAACAGAACCGGATTTGAAAGCCTACTTCGCCGCTCTGGATAAAGACACTCGCAAACGTGATTACGCCCAATTGACCAACAGTGTCACCGGCTTGATGACCGCTGCTGGATAAAAATCCCTGTTGCGGTCAGTTCTGTCCCTTCGGGTGTTAGGGCGGTATCTCCCTCTTTAGATAAAAAGAGAGATAGATCGATTTGATATAAATCTATCTGTGAATGCAAGGCGTAGCTTTCCCGGAATATCCTAGAAGTTGATGACAACATCCTTGAGACGCCGTTTGGGAATATGCCGCACCCCCGCGTTATCCCACCAGCCGGACATATCGGTTTTCTCGCTATCCGCCACCTCGAAAACGTGGGTCTCTTTCGGTTTACCGATGGTTAATAGCAGTGTGATTTCGTAACGATCAGGGATATTCATTTCCTTTTGCAGGCCTTTGCGGTTGATCATGCCGATCATACAGCCGCCGAGTCCTCTTTCCGCCGCGCCCAGTAAAATCACCTCGGAGGCGATGCCGCAATCGATTTCCGGCACGCCGTAGCCGCCAAGCAGTGTGTCCTTCAAGACAAAAATATAGGCGGAAGGCCTTTCGCCTTCCGGCGGTTGCCCCGCCAGCCCGATGTGTTTATAAATCTGGGCATTCATTTCCGGCGTGTTGGCAATGAAGTATTTCAAGGGTTGCCGGTTGCCAGCGGAATTAGAGATCCTGGCTAAATCAATCAATTCCAATAAGGTTTCGCGGCTGATGGCGAAACTCTGGTCGTACTTCCGGATACTACGGTTTTTCATGAGTAAATCTTTGAACATTTCAATCTCCTGTATTTTCATTATGCCGGAGATTGCGAGATTTTTACAAATCTGCTCTGCGTCTTGTTTCGGCATCAGTGGATGCTATCAGGGAATGGTTGTATCAAATCCTACTTTAGGTAAAGGGAGAAATAGGGTATAGACTCAGCATAGGAAAGGGACACTGGCCCCGCAACAAGTACGGGATGTAGATAAACAAGGGTCTAACGTTCGATGCCGTCCCGGGCGGGGACGCCCTGCGGATAGTAGTGTTTTACCTCGGTCATTTCCGTCACCAGGTTAGCCTTTTCCATTAATGTTTTGGGCGCGTATCTACCCGTGAAGACCAACTCCACCCCGTCCGGTTTCCGTGCGATCGTTTCCATCATCTCTTCAACGGTGATGAGGTGGAAAAAATGCGCGGTGCAAATCTCATCCAGCACCACGATGCTGTATTTCCCTGAGGACATGGCTGTCCGGGCTTTCGCCAGCCCTGCTTGTGCCATTTCTACGTCCGCCGGGTCCGGTGGATTTTTCACGTGTATAAAGGTATCTTTACCATACTGTTCGATAGTAATATAACCGCCTGTCATATTAGCGGCTTTGAGTTCGCCGTAAAGTTGCCCTTTCATGAACTGCCCGATATAGGTTTTCATTCCCCGCCCCATGGCCCGGAATGCCAACCCCAGCGCGGCAGTGGTCTTACCCTTACCGTTACCGGTATATACCTGCACATAACCCTTGCCGATTGGGGATTCGTAATTTGTCATATTTCTATCCTTAATCCCGGTGTTTTACCGTTTGCGGGCATCCACCAATTTATAGTTAATGTTTTCTTCCGTGAGTTTTTGTGTCAGCAAGGGTGATTCGCCGGCGGTACAAACGATGGCAAAGGATAATCCCGAGCGAGCGGCTTCAATGGCGGCATGAATGACGCCGTATACATAGTCCGGTTTGAGATTGAGCCGCCGCATGGAGATTAGCGCCTCGACACCCAGTACTCCCACAAATTCTACCTTGTCGACCTCAGTCTGGAGTTTGGTTTGATTGATCTTGGAGGAACCCCCGCTCTGGATGTCCGGCACTTCTATAACCGTCACCTTCCCTATCTCCAATGCCACAATGTCTTCTATGTTGGATACCCCGACATCTTCGCCTTTGGCGGCGTTCACCGTGGCGATGCCGTGCGCGCCTTTTCCTTTATATGGGGTGGCCACCAGCAAACCTTCTTTCATCGCCAGTCCCACCTTTTGTCCCTTCTCAATTTTCGTCTCGGCGATGGCCGCCCAGGTCATGATCTTGGTCAGCGTGCGTTCCGTCTCGTTGGCGTACTGCTGCAATTCCCGCAGGGCTTTCAGCAGCCAGTTGACGCCTTCTTTGGTCAGCCGGTAAACGGAACGCCCGTCCGCCGTCAACCAGCCGTCTTTTTCCAGCGCGTTGATATATTCGGAGACAGCTTGAGAAGTCACCCCGATTTTTTGGGCGATGTCTTTTTGCTGGATGTAAGGCTGCTTGGCGGCGATTTCCACCATGATCTGGAAGCGCGTCGCCAGATTTTTGTTGCGCAAGACCTGCGGCATCTTATCTCTCCAAAGGGTCACAATCCAAAAGGTATCATAACGCCTGTAAATAGTTCCGTCAACCCTTGACAACACAAGTACACTAGTATAAAATCAAGTTTACTTGTATAGAAAGGAGTCTCTACCTGTGAAAAAATTGTTTACTTTCGTCCTGCTCATCGTGTTCGCCGTCAGCGTTTTCGGCTGTAAATCTACCGGCACGGCGCCCACGACCACCGCTGCCAATGTGACCTATGCCACCGGATTCACCATCGAAAATCTGGCGGATGGGGTGAAAAAGGTGACCGATGGCGAAACCCAGACTATATTGCTGGTGCCCTCCGGTAAAAAAGCTCCGGCGGGGTATGAATCCGCCACTGTCATTAATACCCCTGTTACGCGTGTCGTCATTCTCTCTGTCACCTTTGGCGCTTTAATGCGTCCGTTGGGTGTTCTGGATAGTCTGGTCGGCAGCGGTACCGTAGAGAGCGAACTCTATATACAGGAACTGAAAGACAGATATACCAGCGGGCAAATCAAATATGTTGGCGCCGGCGGCATGGGCGAACCAGATTACGAGGCTGTCAGCGCGCTGAAACCGGATTTAGTGATTCTTTCTACCGGTTATCCCGGCGCCGTGGATATTTACAACAAGATCAAGGGGCTCGGTTTACACGCGGTGGTTTGTAACGACTTTTTAGAGAATGATTATCTGGCGCGCCTGGAATGGATCAAATTCATTGCCGCTTTTTATAACAAGGACGGTGTCGCCTCCACCTATTTCGATTCTGTTAAGGGCAAAATTGAAGCGATCAATAACAAGATTTTACCCTTATCCTATCGTCCCACCGCGCTCTGGGCGAGCATTTTCATGGGCTCGGTCTATGTTTCCGGTAAGGATTCCTATATCGCCAAAGGGTTGGAAACCGCTGGCGCTTTCAATGCTTTCTCCAACCTGGAAGGCAGCGGTTCGCTGACCGTCAACCTGGAGGAATTGTATGCCCGCGGCAAAGATGCCACGTATTTTATCTACGCCTCGACGCCTCCCTACATCAATTCCATTAAAGAAATCACAAGTGCCAGCCCCATCCTGGCAGACATGGCATCGATAAAATCCGGGCAGGTCTATTGCTTCCAACCCTGGTATTTCCAGATCGCCGATAAGCCGGACGAAATCATTCAAGACCTGGCATTCATTTTCCACCCCCAGCTTTTCCCCGGCTATCAACTCAAGAATTTCATGCAGTTACCGGCGGAATAAGTTTGAGAATATAAATAACCATGTAGTTGAAAATTACTTTAACTTCTCCCTTTACTAAAGGGAGGGGAAAACTAAGTTGTAAAGGAAACAATCATTACACACAATACAGAGATTACCAATTCGTCATTCCTTGCAAAACGCTGGCAGCGGTTTGCCCTGGTGATAACGTTGTTTACCGTTGGTGTGATATTGTTTCTTGTTCTCAATGTGGCGTTGGGTTCAATTAATATTCCTTTGGGAGATACGGTTAAAACTCTGCTCCGCACCCCGGATTCCAATGCCACCTATCAATCGATCATCTGGCAAATCCGTCTGCCCCGCGCCCTCGGGGCGTTATTAAGTGGCGCTGCGCTGGCGGTTTCAGGTCTGCTTTTACAGGTGTTTTTTCGCAATCCCATCGTCGGTCCGCATATCCTCGGTATTTCCTCCGGCGCAACACTGGCGGTTGCCCTGTCCATGATGGGTAGTTATCTTATCGGCATGACCACGGTGAATCCCATCACCCTCAGTCTGGCATCCTTCCTCGGAGCAATGGTGGTTATGGTCATTGTCCTTGCGGTAGCGAGTAAAGTACGTGATGTGATCACCCTGCTGGTCATCGGGTTGATGACCGGTTACGTGGCCAGCGCGTTGAGCAGCTTCCTTATCGCCTTCGCCCAATCTGAAAACGTTTTCCGGTTTGTTATCTGGACAATGGGCAGCTTTTCCGGGATCACCTGGAGCGAGGTCTACATTCTGGCG
>JAQTOJ010000012.1 GCA_028713395.1 Dehalococcoidales bacterium
GCTTCTTTGACAGCCGCTATTTTACCTTCGACTTCCTTGTACAGAGGCTCGGGCATTTTATCCTTGTTATCGCGCAGGGTCTTTTCCGCCTGATATGCCATGGTATCAGCGGTATTCTTGACCTCGATCTCTTCCTTGCGTTTCGTGTCTTCGGCGGCGTGAGCTTCCGCGTCACGGCGCATCTTTTCCACCTCGTCCTTGCTTAAGCCGCCGGAAGTGGTAATGGTGATCTTCTGTTCTTTGCCGGTGCCCTTATCCACGGCTTTGACGCTCAGAATACCATTGGCATCGACATCGAAGGTCACTTCAATCTGCGGCAAGCCTCGAGGCGCGGGTAAAATGCCGTCCAGCATAAAGCGACCCAGCGTGCGGTTATCCGTGGCCATGGGTCTTTCACCCTGGAGGACGTGGATTTCCACACTCGGCTGGCTATCCGTAGCCGTGCTGAAAACTTGGCTTTTGGAGGTTGGGATGGTGGTGTTGCGGGGGATAAGGGGTGTCATCACACCGCCCAGCGTTTCGATGCCCAGGGTTAACGGGGAGACATCAAGTAAGAGGACTTCTTTAACCTCGCCCTTGAGCACACCGGCCTGGATGGCGGCGCCAATGGCTACGACCTCATCCGGGTTCACGCTCTTGTTCGGTTCTTTACCAAATAATTCCTTGACTTTCTGCTGCACCAACGGCATTCTCGTCTGCCCGCCCACGAGAATCACTTCATCGATCTGGGCAGAGGTCTTGCCGGAATCCGTCAGTGCCTGCTTGCAGGGTTGTAAACTCTTTTCTACCAAATCCATCACCAGTTGCTCAAGCTTGGCACGGGTGAGGGTCAGGTTCAAATGTTTGGGGCCACTGGCATCCGCGGTGATGAATGGCAGGTTGATATCCGATTTCTGTACAGTGGAAAGCTCTATTTTGGCTTTTTCCGCGGCTTCTTTGATACGCTGCAAAGCCATTCTATCCTGGCGCAGGTCGATACCCTGGTCGCGTTTGAATTCATCGCAGACCCAGTCCATGATCCGCTGGTCGAAGTCATCGCCGCCAAGGTGGGTATCGCCGGCGGTAGATTTCACCTGGAAGGTGCCGCCGCCGATTTCCAGAATGGAGATATCGAAAGTACCGCCACCGAGGTCATAGACCGCGATGGTTTCCTCCTTCTTCTTATCCAGACCGTAAGCCAGAGCCGCAGCGGTAGGTTCATTGATGATGCGCAGGACATTTAGCCCGGCAATGGCGCCGGCGTCTTTGGTCGCCTGCCGCTGGGCATCGTTGAAATAGGCCGGCACGGTAATGACCGCATCAGTCACTTTTTCGCCCAGGAAAGCCTCGGCGTCCGCCTTCAGTTTCTGCAAAATCATAGCGGAAATTTCCGGTGGTGTATATTCTTTCCCGCCCATCAATACCTTAACTTCATTATTGGGGCCTTTGATCACTTTATAAGTCTTGCGGTGGGCATCTTCTTCCACGGGTAATTCACGCCCTGCGGGTTCGCCCCATTTACGTCCCATAAAACGTTTGATGCTGTAAACCGTGTTATCGGGGTTGACGATTGCCTGCCGGCGGGCTAGTTGCCCTACCAGACGTTCCCCGTTTTTACTCATCGCTACGATGGAAGGGACGATGTTACCACCCTCGGAAGAGGGGATAACCACCGGTTCACCGCCCTGCATCACGGCCACTTCACTGAATGTTGTTCCTAGATCGATTCCAACTGCTTTTGCCATATCTTACCTCCTGTGTAAGGTTATATTTATTATGGTTTATCCTGCTTCTCAGGTATGTGATTATTGTCTTGTTTTACTTCTTTATCCGGTTTCTCGCCGTTACCCACGACGGCTTGCGTGGGACGGATGACCTTATCGAACAACATGTATCCGCGCCGCAAGTCCTTCACCACGATCCCTTCTTCACCTTTTTCGTGCAGGCAGGCTTCGTGGAGTGTGGGATCGAAAGGCTTTCCCACGGCATCGATGGGTTTCAAACCCTGAGTTTCCAGTGTGGCGAGCAGCTTATTCGAAATCATCCGGAAACCTTCCGCCCATTCAGCCTTGGCCATCTTGTGGGGCATGTTCTGGAAAGCCCTTTCAAAATCATCCAGCACCTGTAGCAAATTAAGGATAAGCTGGGCATTGGCGTATTTCGCCATCTCCTGCTTTTCCATCTCGGTGCGCCGTCTCAGATTGCTGAAATCCGCCTGGGTGCGTTTCCAGCTATCCAGGTATTCCGCAGCTTTTTGTACCGCTTCCGCCAGCGCCTGTTCGATAGTGCCCGGAATAATGGATTCCGCTTCGGGGTTGCTCTTCGGTTGTCCCTGTTTTTCTTCTGATGTCATTTTTCGATTATTATCCCTGTCTTATACTATTATCGGAGATTGACACTCGACCGGAAGTATTTTAGTTGTTATCGGTCTCTTCCCGCAAAGGTTCGCGTCCATACAAGCGGGAGATCAACTGCGTCAGCACATCCGCCATATAGTCCACCGAGGCGATGTTCTGGGCGTAGGCCATTCTGGTGGGACCGACGATAGCGACGCAGCCGATGGCTTCGCCGGGGATGCCGTACTGACTGAAAACCACGCTGCAATTCTGAATGGTTTCCGCTTCGTTTTCCATGCCGATGATGGTGTGAACGCCGGCTTCGTTCAAGCCGCGGGGCAGAAGCACTTTGAGCATATCTTTATGTTCCGTCAGACTGAGCAATGCACGGTTACGCTGCGGATCGGTGAACTCCGGTTGGCTGAACATAAACTGCAAGCCGTCCATGAACAATTCCTCGAATTCCACGTGGTCTTCTGCGGTCATAATGCCGACCAGGTCATCTACAATCCTCGCTTCGAGTGGGGTCAGTACCAAATCTCTGCTCTGTATCCGGGACGTGGATAATCCTTCGAATTCGGCGTTCAATTTGTTGGAGATATCTTTCAGCGTATTTTGGGTCACCGGCTCCGTGAAGGTGATGAGTTGCTGCCGTAAACGAGCGCCCTGCAACACGAGCACGATCAAAGCGGTGGTGTCCTGCAAACCTACGAGCTCCACGTGTTTGAATGTGCTGCGGTTCGATTTAGCGGTAGCTACCACCGCCATATTCTGGGACATATTTGCCAGTATGTTAGCGGTCAGTTTGATCCATTCTTCCAGACGGGTTTCTACCTGGTGGAAAAGGTGGCTGATCATCAATTGCTGGTCGACCGGTAAGCGCACACGGTTCAGGGTTTCGACGTAATAACGATACCCTTTATCAGAAGGGAAACTACCGGCGGAGGTGTGCGGTTGAATGATATAGCCTTCTTTTTTCAGCCGTGCCATCTCATTGCGGATCGTCGCCGAACTGACCTTCAACCCGTACCTGTGGGTCAGGGTTTGAGAGGGCACCGGCGCCGCGCCGTTAATATAGTTTTCAATAATGATTTTCAGTATGTTTTCAGTTCTGGGCGAGAGCATTTTAGTCTCCATTAGCACTCTCATTGCCTGAGTGCTAACAACTCTAAATTAGCATTTTAAACGGATTTTGTCAAGAGGTTTACTAAGGACCAGTGCCCCTTCATTGGGTAGCTTTTTTTATAGGTCAAATCCCCTATTGACAAGCCAGTTTCATATGTGATAACCTCAGTGTCAACCACTACATAACGGCTGTTCGATGAAGTAAAACAGGTTTCCTGATAGGAGAATACCATGTTTACCGGCATCCGAACCTACAGCCAGGATAAGTCTCTCGTCGAAACCCGACGGTGTGAACTAGTTCGCTTCGCCAGCCGGGTCTTCATAGAGAAAGGTTACGCCTCCGCCGGGATGCGTGAGATCGCCAGGTCTTTTGGTAAAAGCACCGGCACCATCTATCATTACGTTGGTTCCAAAGAAGATATCCTCCATCTCATTTTGGAGTTCGTCATCACTAACCAGCAAGAATACCTCAATGAAATCCAGGCTACTATTGCCGGGCTCAACCCCACCGCAGCCCTGACTGAAGCCATCAGAATCTACACTATTAAGTACGATGAATTTGCGGATATGCACATCTTCGTCAACCACGTTATGGTTATCCTTAACCCTGAAGATAGAAAAATGATGCTGGACGCCTCAAGAAGACTAATCGAATTTTTCCTGGCCTTGATCAATAGAGGCACGGAAAAAGGTGATTTTGGCGCAACAAATTCATTGATGGTCGCCTGGAACATCGTCATTATTGCCGGCGGTTGGGTGAACCGGCGCTGGTTTTGGAAAAACGCTTTCTCGCTGGATCAATATATCGGCAACCAGACTGAATTGATTCTAAAAATGCTCGAGGCGCCTGTAATTCAGGGGTCGTAAACCGGACTCGAGAAAATACACTCTGAGCAACAAACTAAAGGAGGTGACTATAAATTCTAACTTAAAGATATTTGCTACCAACAATATAGGGAGGAAAAGACAGAATGAAAAAAGGTTTTTGGATTCTTGCAACCCTCCTCATCATTACCTCGTTAATGGCCGCTTCTTGTAATAAACCGGACACAACGTCAAATACCACCACCCCCGCTACTATTGCGAACTCATCGACTGTCTCAACAACCACTACGGCTGCTTCAGAGTCTACGACTGTCAAAACCACCACCGCGACCACCGTGTCTGCTACCGCTGCGAACCAACCCAAGTATGGCGGATTTTTACGTTACGCTTATGGCTTGGAGCCTTCTTCTCTCGATCCGCAGACCGGCAACAGTGGCGGTGATGCTTACTATTGGAAGCAAATGTACGATCATATTATTGCTTCCGATTCACAGCTTGTGCCGGATGCCAGCCGATCGTTGGCGGAAAGCTGGGAATTTCCTGATACGAAAACCATGATATTCCATCTTAGAAAGGATGTGAAATTCCATGATGGCACTCCCTTTGATGCCGCTGCCGTGAAATTCAATATAGAAAGAATACAAGATCCGGCAACGGCTTCTGCGGCCCGAGCTTCCTTCCTTACTATAGATAAAGTGGAAATTATCAATTCAACCACCGTGAAATTCCTCTTAAAAACTCCCTGGTCGGCAGGTGTCGGTCTCTTCGCCGACCGCGGCGGCACAATGAATTCCCCCACGGCCGTGGCTAAATGGGGGAAATCTTATAATTTCCATCCCGTCGGTACGGGACCGTTTATGCTTGATGATTACGTTTCCGGCGGCAGTGTGAGTATGGTAAAGAATCCGTACTATTGGGGTAAAGACAAGAATGGGAATGCCCTCCCTTACACTGACGGGTTGAGGGCGTTGATCATTACCGACGCCACCACCCTGAGCGCCGCCCTGGAAACGGGCAAACTCGACCTCGCTTTTATCCCGAACAAGGACGTAAAGAAATTCCAGGCGAAACCGGAAATAAGCACCATCAAGCAAGAAGGAACCGGGGTCAGTGCGTTGCTGTATTTTAACCTGGCTAAAGCCCCCATGGATGATATCAACCTGCGCAAAGCTGTCTCCTATGCCATCGATTGGGAGGCGATCAACCAGGCTATTTTCTACGGCAACTACTCTATTGCTGATGCCGGGATGTGGTTACCCGGGACATGGGTTTACGATAATACCGTGCCCAGACCGCAGTATGACCTGGCTAAAGCCAAGCAATTTCTTGCTAAAAGTTCCAAACCATCCGGTTTCAGTATGGATTGTTTAACCTGGGGTAATGACTTTACCCAGGCAACTCAAATGGTGCAATCACAACTGTCCGCCATCGGCATCAATATCAACGTAAAGGTTTACGATGTCGGCACCGCCACGGCTAAATTCTTTGCTACTCAGGAAGCGCCCTTTTTCTTCTCAAGCTGGAGCCGTTATCCGGAACCCGATTGGATTGCCGGCAACAACTTCAAGAGCACGGCTTACTACAATCCGGGAAAATTACCGAACGCTACGGTTGACGATCTCATTGCCCAGGGCGCCGCGGAATATGATATCACCAAGCGCAAAGCCATTTACCGGCAAATTCAAACCATTGTCAGCGATGAGTGTTGGGTCATTCCGGGTCTATATGGCGTGACCTACTGCGGCTACTGGAACGCAAAAGTGGCTGGAGTGGAGAACATGTTCGGCTGGGATGCCAAGATGGATCTCCGTTGGGTCTGGCTAAAGTAACACAGGTTTATATAAGCTAACCGGGGATAGGGTCACCGGAGGAGGCGAAGAAAACTATATGGGTTCATATATCATACGCCGTCTGTTACAGATGATACCCGTGGTTATTTTGGTAACAATGATGGTTTTCATGTTGCTGCACTTAACCGTTGACCCTATTGCCTTATTGATGGGTGGTGGTGAATCGCTGGATCCCGAGCAGGTGGCGGCTTTGCGGGCGGAATACGGGTTCGATAAACCTCTCATCATCCAGTATTTCACCTGGATGGGTCACACACTGACCGGCGACCTGGGAAGGTCGCACAAAACTCAGAGGCCGGTCATCGATGAGCTTAAAGACCGTTTGCCGGTGACACTGGAGATTGGTTTATTTTCCTGGTTGTTTTCAATCATCATTGCTATTCCTGCCGGGATTCTGTCTGCCGTAAAGCGAGGGTCGATCGCGGATATTGCTGCTACGGTGATTACTGTAGGTGGGTTGGCCGTGCCTGGTTTCTGGCTGGGGACGATGTTGATTTTGCTGTTTGCGGTGCAGTTACGGTGGCTGCCGCCGTTCGGCTTCGTCAGTGTCTTTTCTAACCCCATTGAAGGTTTGAAAACGATTGCCCTGCCTGTCATTTCGCTTGGCGTCAGCGCTGCGGCACTGAATATGCGCCAGATCCGTTCCTCGATGCTTGAGGTATTGGTACAGGACTACGTGCGTACCGCCCGGGCGAAGGGTCTGAAGGAAAGCCGCGTCATTTGGCTGCATGCCCTGAAAAATGCTTCATTACCGGTGATTACTTTGATGGGGATGCAGATCGGCAGGTTGGCGGGAGGCGCCGTTGTCATAGAAAACTTGTTTGCTATTCCGGGAATGGGGCGGTTAATGGTCACATCCATCTTGGCATCTGACTTCCCGGTCGTGCAAGCATGTGTATTGATTACGGCGCTGATGGTGCTTTTCTCCAATCTCGTCACAGATATCGTTTACGGTTACGTTGACCCGCGGATTCGTTATAGTTGACAACCCAAAAGGAGCTTCAGAAACGATATGAATAATAAAACACAATCGATTGAAATCCCAAAATCAAGCGGCAGCCAATTTTGGGTCAATACCAAGCGCTTAATGAAAATCCCGCTGGCGGTTTTTGGGTTCATCGTTATTATTTTGATCGTTTTCTGTGCCATATTCGCCCCCTTGATTTCACCTTATGACCCCAACGCCCAATCCAAGAATTATTTGAAACCGCCGTCGTCCACCAATTTACTTGGCACCGACCAGCTTGGCAGAGATGTGCTCACTCGTACCATTTTCGGCTCGCGTATCGCTTTGATCGTCAGCCTGGGTGCGGTCAGCTTGGGTATCGTCATCGGGGTGCCGCTTGGTTTGATCGCCGGTAATTCCCGTGGTTGGGTGGATGAGGTTATTATGAGGCTTATGGATGCGCTATTATCATTTCCGAGCTTAATCATCGCCATTGGATTGGTGGCGGTACTAGGCAGCACGCTGCTTAATGTCATCTTGGCTATCGGCATCGCCAATGTGCCTTTTATTGCCCGGATTGTCAGAGCGCAAGCTCTCTCTGTTCGCGAACAACCGTATATTATGGCCAGTCACTCTATTGGGGCTTCTAGTTGGCGGGTGATTTTCCGTCATATTTTGCCCAACTCCATGGCACCTGTCATTGTCCAGGGCACGTTGGGCATGGCTTACGCTATTTTAACTGAAGCCGCCCTCGGTTTCCTGGGTCTTGGGGTGCCGCCGCCAACTCCTACCTGGGGAAATATGTTGCAATTTGCTTTTCCGGTGCTGGACCGTGCAGCCTATCTCTCCATCGTGCCGGGGATAGCGATATTTTTATTGGTGCTGGCTTTCAACTTTACCGGAGATGCGTTAAGAGACGTGCTCGATCCCAGACTAAGGGGTTTGTTCCGCTAGACCAAAGCCTGCTCCCCGGTTAGCGATACTAAAATTATTCTTTGGCAGCGGTATCAGGCATAATAATTTTTGCTTGCGGCGCACACCTGTGATACACTTAAATAGATGGAAATAACCTGGCTCGGACATTCTTGTTTCAGATTGAAAAGCAAACAGGTGACGGTGGTTACCGACCCCTGTTCTCCAGATACCGGCTATGCTCTTGGTAAAGTATCGGCGCAGATCGTGACGGTTAGTCATGCCCATCCCGGGCACTCTTATGTTGAAGGCGTCAGTGATAATCCGAAAGTCATTAAAGGTCCTGGCGAATACGAAATCAGCGATATTATTACCCTTGGCTTGACAACTTTTCACGATAACGAACACGGCGCCGTACGCGGCAAGAATACCGTTTACCTGATGGATATCGACGACGTGATGATCTGCCACCTGGGAGACCTGGGGCATACCCTGACTGCGGAACAGGTGGCGAAACTGGAAACCGTGGATGTGCTGCTGGTGCCGGTGGGCGGCGGTTCGACCATCGATGCTACCCAGGCCGCGGAAACAGTACGGCGGCTGGAACCGAAAATCGTCATCCCCATGCACTTCAAGACCGAAGCCTTGAAACGCGATCTCGCCACCGAGGAAAGGTTCCTCAAAGAGATGGGTGTGAAAGACATTGTACCCCTGACGAAGCTGAACATCACCAAAGCCAATTTACCGCAGAGCTTACAGGTCACACTGTTAAGTTATAAATAACCTTCACCCGATATCAACCCGTTGCTTTTCTATAACTTCCAATTAGTTGGTCTCTACCTGTTGATTTACATTAGCTTGTAATGCTCATCTTGTTATGACATAATATCCACACATTTTCAACTATTTACGGAGAGACAAAAATGCAACCTATATCGTACGAGAAATATTATTGGCAAAACGAATTGGTGAGATTGCGAGCAATATCGTTGGAAGATTGGGAAGCTGACTTCCCGAATTACTTCGATAGCCCGGCTCGTTTCTGGTTGGAAGAAGAAACAGAATTACCTCCGGTAATCGCGAATGTACAAGAAGCATATAAGAAGTTCGCCAATTTTAACCCCGTATCCGGGAGATTGATGTTTACTGTGGAAACGCTGGACGGAACGGCGGTTGGAGGGCTCAATTTAAATAGTATAAATGAACGAAACGGCACTTTCAGTATCGGTATCCAGATCGGAGTAGGAAATCGCGGCAAAGGATATGGTGTCGCTGCAATGCGCATCCTCCTGAGGTATGCTTTTTTGGAAAGACGGCTGAACAAATTTAACAGCGGGTGCATTGAGGGGAATCTTCCCTCGGCTGCCATGCACAAGAAAGTTGGCTGTATTCAAGAAGGGACCAGGCGACAAATGTATTTCTCTTCAGGGCGATTTTTTGACTGGGTACTTTTTGGCATGACTAAAGATGAGTTCGTAGAGAATGAACTTACAATATTCAAACAGTAAAACCTGAAACCAGAGTCAAACCGCACTAGGAAAGTATATTTGATACCAATATGAAATACGCCGCCAACCCAAGTAAATATGCGCGAGAGTTTATTTCCTACCAAAATGTTTACCACTTGAATCCGGTACTAAGTTTGACTTGTGGGAATGCGGAAGACGAATTATACCTGGCACAAAGCGGTCTGAATGTAAGCGCCATTGATAATGACTTAATAAAGATAGAAAAGGTCAAATCAACCGTTGCATCTACCAAGCTATGTAGATTACAGGTTTTCCACGCGGACATCTTACAACCATTACCCTTCGAGTCCCACAGTTTTAAATCCCTGTATTGGAAATTTGGGCTGCATTTTTTCTCCAGGAAGGAGATACAACAAGTTATCATTCCTGAACTAGCCAGATTACTCAGGCCTAACAGTTTAGCCAGTGTGGTCTATAGATATGTGGATTTAACCCAGGTAGACAAAAATAGATTTGATATTACAATCAATCCTGGACAGCAGGTGATTTTCGAAGAAAAAACCACCCGTAAAACCATTGTCTGCTATATCTGGGACGAGTTGACCGTAAAAAACTGGTTTTCTGCACAATTCGATATCATTGAGGCCAAAACTCAAATGGAAGAGCTCTATAATAAAGTTTCTAATGTCAATAAATCTACTATCGTTTCTTTACTTCTAAGTTTGAAATAATCGGAAGGACTTAATATTTCAGTTTTGCTAACTTAAATCGGGAGCCTCGTAATCAAATATCCTCCGGCAATCAAGCTCAGAATATTGGCCAGAATTACATAGAGAGCGGTAACTAAACGATGACGCTCGTTGACAAATATCAAAAATGTTATCATCTCTAGGATAAATACAATAAATTCTCCAAATATTAAAAGAATTGTTGCACCATAGCCTATCGGTGTATTGGTTGAATCAAGCCATATATTTAAAAATCCCTGAGTGATCAAATTTACGAACAGAAATACCAGCCATGACCTTTTTGTCCTGTAACGGAACAAGAAAAAGAGGAAGCCCTCGATTAATAGCGTCAGTATTATTCTGACAGATACTAGGGTAATCGACCTTGAAATAGACTCCCCGTTAGTTAATGTTTGTCTTTTCAAATCCAGCTTATAGATGCTATTGTAGTTTCTTAACCGGGTGTCTGGCGTGACATAAAAAGTTTTACCTCCGGTGGTTACCTGGAAGGTATTACCGGCAGGCTTAAAGGGGTTGGTATAAAATACATAGTAGCTTTCGAAAGCTTTGTCAATTCTGGTGCCCTCGATATTTTCCGGTCCGAGGCTAATTTCAAGATCATCGGGCGCGTTTGGCACGATTATCACTGCGGCCGGTGGTTCGGCAGAATTTGCGTAGCAAAAAAGAGGGCTGAGACTTAACGATAACAAAACAATTAGTGTGAGAAGTAATGTTGGTTTAAGTCTATTCATAACGATTTGTCCTTGTTTAATATCTCATCCTGACTACTACCTATGTCTAACAGGTTAAGAACACATCTAGATAACTAGTTTTTAAGAACTATGGGGTTTCTGTTTATTGGTGAGTGATCATCATAGAATGGATTCCTTGAGCATCAACGAAACCACATTTCTTGTAGAAATCAACCGTATCTTTTTCAGTTAGTAACACGATTCGTTCATAACCCTCATGCGCAGATACAATTATCCCGATCAGTGTCTTTCCGATTCCCTGTTTTTGGTATCCGGGGTTAACCAGCAGATAAGGGACGAAGGCTGTCACTGAGCCATCGGCAATCGTGTTGACTAGTCCAACTAGTTTTTCCCCGTCCCAGGCCGTGATAACTTGCTCCGAGCGGCTGAAAGCTCGTCGAAGTTTGTCTGGTTGGTATCCTAGAGGCCAGTTTACCGAAAGGAAAAGATCCCCTAGGCTATTGGAGTCTATTTCTTTACTTGCGCGATACATAATAGCCATAATCTACCTAACAAACACTCATGCATAATCGAGGTTTTTTATTTTATCAGATATTCAAACGGTATCAACCAATCCTGCGCACCGCAGGATGAACATCCCGATATTCATCCTCTCTAGCGTCTCATTTTTACCACCAGTAATATCAGGGTCAAAATCAGCAGCACGATTACACCCAACATGCCCAGGAATGTAAAGATCGCCCACTGCGGGATGCTGAACTGGAAGATATTGGTGGGGGAATAGGTGGGTGTGGGGTTTTCCGGTGCGATGATGTTGATCTGCTGGGTGGGCTGCACCGCCGGTTCCTGTGTAGGCATCTCGATGACGATGGGGATGTTGGCGGTCTCCGGTGTTGTAGGTTGTACCGGAGCATCGGACGTGATAAAGGCGTTGACTTCGCTCCAGGCGCTGTAATTGGTCTCAGTACGGGCTCTGACTTTCCAGAAATATGCGGAATTATATTCGAGTTCCTTATCGCACTGCCAGGCATTTGTGAGTAGAGCCTTTTCTCCGGTGAAATCGTGAATAAGCTCCATAAAAGTAGCGTCTTTGGCAACCACCAGCTCGTAACGGTCGGCGCCTTTGACCGTGAGCCACTGGAAAATTGGTTTCAAACCGGTTGTCGCGCCATTGGCCGGTTGGTTCAGGTTGGGACCAATGCCTTTACCCCCGAGAATGGTGGTGAAGGTTTGGGATGTCGACCATGGGCTTAAGAAGGGCTTGTCAGCGCGTACACGCCAATAATAAGTGGTGCCGGGTTCCAGTCCGCTGACTTGTGTGGTGATAGTGCTGCAAGTGCCCTGGTTGGCCGAAGGCACGTTCCCGAAATTCGCTTGCTTGCTGACCTGCCACTGGTATTCCGTCGCCCCATTTGCTGTAAACCATTCGAGCGTCACATCGATATCAACCCCGTTGGTATTTGGTAATGGCGAAGTAAGGTAAACCGGATTCGTCAGATTATCCGTAATGGATAGTACAGCGTTGTTTTTCGTATCGATAGCCCAAAAACGCGAACCACCCGCGCACAACCCGTAAAGTGTTACCGCTTCATCCAGTCCGTTATTCACCGTTTCAAAAGAAGGATCGCTGGCGGAAAGTGAACGTAGCAAACCGCCTTTATGGTCGGTCGCATTCACCGGCTGAGAATTGAGGGCGTAGAAGGCGCCTCCAGGCGCGTGCCACAAACGGGTGACCGAGGCATTATCCGGTAAACCTGCATATATGCTTTGCCACTGGTTACTCTGCCGGAGGACGAAGCGGTATATGCGTTCTTTACTGGTCGTCGTTACCTTGGTATCTACCGCCGCGTAAATAGTTTTGTTTTCCGCGAATTTGCTATCAAAAGCCACACTAACTTTCCCGATGCCGGCCGAGATCGGTAGTTGCTGCCCGATCTGTTCAAAAGACAATCCGCCGTTATTAGACCAGAATACCTGACCGTAAACATTACCCGCCAGAATGATTTTATCCTGCAAAAAGTTCGGTGAAATAGATAACTCACAAATCGTTTTCGTACCCGCATAGGTGGCGTCGAGGTAGGTGCTGCCGGCGTCGTTGCTCCGGTAAATCACCCCTTTTCCCGTTACAAAACCCGCGATGAAAAAAGTGGTCGCGTCTAAAACCGCCATACTATTGACTTCGCACGGGGCGCTACGTTCGGTGAAAACTTGCCCGGTATCGTTAGATATCCACACCGTGGCGCCGGTAGCGCTGGCGCCACTTAGAAAAATCGTTTGGTTGCCGTTACCCGGGGCGCAATTGATGGATTGCAACGAACGCACACCTGGTAAAGTGCTGCTAAAAATCCGCTGCCATTGCTCGATTCCGTCCCCGCGCCGCCAGAGACTATGGGTTAACGCGGTAGTATCTGGCGAGAGCATGTACACCGCAGGTGAAAAGGAGCCGGACTGATTGACGGCCAGATTCACGATATTATTTATTCGGGTATCGATGAGTGAAACTTGGTTCCAGGTCAGGCCGTTATCCGTGGAAACGGAAAAAGCGCTATCCGTACCGGTTGTCACCGCGCAGGCGAGAGTGGCGCTCCAGAGCACACACGTATTCGCTTGTCCGGTGGGGGGTTTCCGGGACGCGAACCAGGTATTGCCACCGTCTATACTGGCGTATGTTTTGGTACTGGCAGCGCAACCAGCCAGCAATCCGGCATTCGCCACGTTCCCGTTGACCGATATGCTGTTTATGTCTACCTGAGTCAGTGCGTCCGGCGTGCCGGCGTTGAGGTCGGTCAGGGAAAATAAAGATGGTGAAGTAGACTGATCAATGCGGAAAACGTCGCCCGCGCTGCTGCCGGTGCTGATCCCGATATAGAATGTCCGGGTGCTAGCGAAATCGCCTGGGAAACTCATGGACGCAGTTGAAGCGATCATTCCGGGAATAGTCGCGTCACCGATCATCGATCCCCAGAGACCGTCTTCGGTTTTGGCGCTGATTACGATAGAAGTTTCGTTGCTGTTGACGGCATATATTGTTTTATCCTTCGCATAATCGGGTGAAAACGCCACGCGGCAGGCATCTATATTTCCCGCCGATAAATCTACCCAGCTTTGTGAAGAGAGGCTTTCATCAAGTAAATAGATGCCACCATATTGGGAGGCATCGGTATCCCTTGTGCTAACTACTACCAGATTTCCATTGACGGAACGTAACACATCAATTGACGTAATTTGTATATTGCCTGCGCCGGCGCCGCCCGGATTCGCCGGCAGTGCCTTGAAAATGTCGACGCCGTCGGTCGACTTATAAACTTTGGTAGAGGTCGCGTAATAAACGCTATTCGGGTCTTGTGGACAAACAGCGATATCGATGATGATATCTTTGACCCGCCCTATTGATTCCCAGGAGATGCCGTTGTCTCTGGATCTAAAGAGGGTATCGGTTGTGCCCTCAGGAGTGGCATAACAATAAAGCGCGCCATCCCCTGCCAGCGTCAGGCATTGCAGGTCGGAGCCGGCGGCCAACGCCCATTTCCCCATCTGCCCGTCCAGCGGGATTCTTTCGTTCGACCATTTGGCAGCCTCGGCATCGACCGCTTTCGTTTGTAGTAATAGCATCGGAAAAACAAACGTAAATAAAACGAAGAGCGGGATGAATTTGATACGATGGACACTCATAATGAACGATATTGTAATATCGGCGATGATTATTGTCAAGTAATTAGGTTCTTTTTACTTGAATAGCAGGAAATGTTGATTTCGGTTACAATATGCTTGTATCGCAGAACCTGGGTTATGACGATTGACGCTTTTTAAGGAGTAAAATGGATAAAATCAGACTTGGCAGAACCGGACTCATGGTCTCAAAAATCGGGTTTGGCGGCATCCCGATTCAAAGACTCACCGAAACCGATGCAGTGAAAGTAGTAAAAAAGTGCCTTGATCTGGGTATCACTTATATCGATACAGCCAACGCTTATACTACCAGCGAAGCTCGTATCGGCAAGGCCACTAAAGGGAAACGCCAGGACTATATCATCGCTACTAAATCCGGGGCGCGCACCAAAGAAGGCGTGGAGCAGCACCTGGCGAACAGTCTGAAAATGCTGGGTACGGACTACATTGATCTTTACCAATTCCACGGTGTTAATGACGCGAAAAATCTGGAAATGGTGCTGGCTCCCAATGGTCCGTTGACGGTTGTAGAAAAAGCAGTGAAAGATGGCGTCATCAAACATTTTGGCATCACCTGCCATTCCAATGATATCGCCAAAGAAGCCGTGAAAACAGATAAATTTGCCACGATGATGTTCCCTTTCAATTTCATTACCAGCGAGCCTGCGGATGATCTCTTGCCTTTGTGTCGCAAGCACGATGTCGGTTTTATCGCCATGAAGCCGCTGGCCGGCGGTATGCTCGATAATGCCACGATTGCCTTTAAATATTTGCTGCAATTCCCGGATGTCGTGCCGCTGGTGGGTATTGAAAAAACCTCAGAAATCGAAGAGATCGTGGGATTGCTGGATAAACCAATCAAGATGACCCCGGCCGAAAAACGGACGATGCAATCGATGATCAAAGAACTCGGGACCAAATTCTGCCGTCGCTGCGATTATTGCCAGCCGTGCACCATGCAAATTCCCATTTCCACAGTGATGAACAGCGCCAGTTTTGCCAAAAGGCTGCCGCCGGAACGCGTCTTTACCGGCTGGCTGGCGGATGCTATGGAAAAGGCTTATGATTGCTCCGAATGCGGCGAATGTGAAACCCGGTGTCCCTTTAACCTCTCCATCCGGGAAGTCATTAAAGAACGGGCGGATTGGTTCAAAGAAGCGAAAGCGGAATTTCAGAAATCATCTGCTAAATAAGGACCGGAAAACATGAAGGTTGTTTTGCTTTGCGGCGGTCAAGGGAAACGCATGTTCCCGTTGACCGAGGATAAAGTATTGCTTAAGTTCCTCGGCAAGACCCTGCTGGAACATCAGATAGAAACCGCGTGCCAGGCGGGATTACGGGATTATGTGATTATCTGTCATACCGGCAACATTAAGCAATTGCAAAGCATTGCAGCTGGTATTCAGGGGATTAAGGTTGAATTTGCTTTACAGAAAAATCAAGTAGGTATTGCGGGGGCTTTGCAAGCAGCACGTCATTTACTCTCATCGCCGGTGATCGTCGTTAACCCTAACGACCTGTTTGAGGTAAATGCTTACAAAAACCTGTTAGCAGCCGGGAACACCAAACCAGTCGCCACTCTACTGGCATATGAAGTAAAAGAATATTTTCCAGGCGGCTACTTGATGACC
>JAQTOJ010000013.1 GCA_028713395.1 Dehalococcoidales bacterium
TTTTACCGCGACAATGGATATACCCAATTTTAACCGCGCCGCCATGGACGGTTATGCCGTGAAATACAAAGACACGTTCGGCGCGGGACAATTCAAACCAAAGGTGTTAAAAATCATCGGGGTGGTGCATGCCGGCATAAAACCAGCCATGAAAATCAAGACCGGTGAGTGTGTCCAGATTTCCACCGGCGCCATGATGCCCGCTGGTGCGGACGCAGTGATGATGGTGGAAGACACGGAGCGCGAAGGTGATACGGTAAGGGTGTTCAAATCCATCGTACCAGCGTCAAATGTCGGCAAACAGGGCGAAGATATCAAAACCGGCGCGGCGGTGTTGAAAGAGGGTACCTTTCTCGATGCGGGTAAAATCGGGGTCCTGGCTTCACACGGCCTCACTAAAGTAACGGTTTATGCCAAACCTAACGTGGCTATTTTACCCACCGGTGAGGAAGTGGTTGCCGCGGGCAAAAAATTGCAGCCCGGGCAGCTCTACGATATAAACTCACACACCATTTCCGCCGTGATTAAAGATAACGGGGGGTTGTCGGTAAGCATCGGCATTTCCGGGGATACCAGGGAAGCGCTGAAAGCGACAATCAAGGAAGCTCTGAAAAACGATATTGTGGTACTCTCGGGTGGTTCTTCCGTGGGGGAAAGAGATTTGCTGGTGGATGTTATCGAGGGGTGGGGTGAGGTATTGTTTCACGGCGTTCAGGTAAGGCCGGGCAAACCCACTATATTTGCTATCATTGAAGGTAAACCGGTGATGGGCATGCCCGGTTATCCCACTTCCTGCTTGATCAATGCCTACCTTTTCCTTATGCCGGCATTACGTAAAATGGCGCATTTGCCGCTGCGGCACGGTGACAGGGTTGAAGCCAAACTATCACGACGAGTATCCGGCAGTACCGGCAGGCGGCAGTTTTTGACCGTGAAAATCGTGGACGGTGAAGCCGTACCGGTGTTCAAGGAGTCCGGAGCCATTACCAGCATCGCTAACGCCGAGGGGTATATCGAGATACCGGAAAACATCGATCTGCTGGAAAAAGGCGAACCGGTCACGGTGGTGCTGTTTTAACTTGTCCTTCTGAAGCGTAGCGAAGAATCTCAGAGTGGGGAACTAAAGTCTTTTTTCAAACTCCACGCGATGAACGTTTAATCCCATTTTCTTGTGTAATTTCTGCGACTTAACGTTTTCCATGCCGGTGCCGGAGCTTAGAATGGTCGCGCCTCTTTCTTTCGTAGTTTTTTCTACATATCGTATAATTTCGGAGGCAATACCTTGCCGTTGATATTCCGGAATTACCAGGATATCTTCTATTTGGGCGATCGTTTCTTTATAGGCGGAGTAATCATAAAAAACCACCCATATGTAAGCTACGACCCTGCCGCTCTCTTCCCTGAATTCGGCAATCGTACGCTGATCCTCTAAAGACTTGGCGAAAGCGGTCAGGTATTCCTCAACACCTTTGCTTGAGAGGTAAATTTGAGTATATTCCTCGAAAGATGTTTTGCGCTGCACTAAAGGACTGCCGCTCTCATAATTCGTGCGGCAATGGAACTGCAATAATGTATCTCTGTCTTTGGTGATATCGATATTACGAATATTCATATCAAATATCCTGCGCCAGTATATGCATATACGGTTGAAAACCTTGTTTCTGCCAGAAAGCATTGGAGGTCTTATTGGCGTCGGCGGTGGAGAGCTGGATACGTTTAAGCCCTTTCTTTTGAGTCCACTTGAGAGTACGGGCATACAATTTTGCCCCGAGGCCACGGCGACGGTATTCTTGCGTGACGGCGGTATCATCGATATAGACCCACCTTTCACGATCAAACGCCACGCCCGGTCCCTGGATTTCCGCCAAGAGGTAACCTACGACTTTTTCCCCATCCAGGGCGACCAGCGCTAAGCCTTCTTTTGATTTCATCAGGCGCCGGACCATATTCTCCTCGAATCCCGGGATGGAACCATCACGCGGGTTGAAGAATGCATCGACGTCCCGGTGAAAAAGCATCATTTCCCACCACAGTTGCCCCATCGCGGTTAGATGTTCTTTTTTCGCCTTTATAATTCTGACACTCATTTTATGTCCGTTTGTATGTCCCGCTTTTACCGCCGGTCTTTGTTTCCAGATAGATATCCGTAATCGTCATACCTTTTTCCACGGCTTTGCACATATCGTAAATCGCCAGCGCGGCCACAGTCACGGCGGTCAGGGCTTCCATCTCGACACCGGTCCGGCCGGTGCTGCGTGCTGTTGCTTTTATTCTGATACCGTTCTTGGCGGAAAGGTCGAAATCCACCGTCACGCTATCCAGCGGAATAGTGTGGCAAAGGGGAATGAACTCGGGTACTTTCTTGGATGCCATAATGCCCGCCACTCTGGCGACCGCCAGCACATCGCCTTTTTTTAGCGAGTTACTTTTCACTTGTGCCAGCGTGGCTGGTTTCATTTTCACCGTACCGCAGGCCACGGCTTCCCGCACGGTAACGCCTTTCCCGCTGATATCCACCATCACCGCCTCGCCGGCTTGATTCACATGACTTAGTTTTTTCACCATTATTGACTCCTGAATGATTGTTATGTTAGCAGGATAGAGGGGTGAATTCAAGAAGCGCACTTATTGTTATAACTGAGCGGGTGGATTTTTACGTTCTGGATCCCGCCCCCGATTTTCAGCGGGGTGTGCCACTTTCGCCGGGATGGGGTTGGTATTATCAAGTTTTGTTTAGAGTTTAGAAAACGGAGTTTAGGATTTGTTTGATTTTGGTTATTGCCGTGGTTTATCCCCCGATCTGTCTCATGGAACGTCCGGCGGGTACATTACCATCGCTCAGGTGATGTTTTTCCCGTTTCGTCATGGCGGCTGATTGGATGATTTCCGCCAGTTCATCGATGGATGCGCCCCGTCGTAAGGCGGCTTTGATATCGATTTCGTCATTATCCAGCAGGCAGGGACGGAGTTTGCCGTCCGCCGTCAGCCGGAAACGGTTGCAGCCCTCGCAGAAACAGTCAGTTACCGCGCCAATAAAGCCTAACGTTCCCTTAGCGCCTGCCAGCCGATAATAACTGGCGGGTCCATTGCCGACTTCGGGGTGGTGGGGAATCAATTCTCCGAATTGGTGCCGGATCAGCGTCATGATGGCTTCGCTGGAGACCAGCCCTTTACCTCGCGAATCGGAGTTTTGGAAGGGCATATGCTCGATGAAGCGAACATGCCAGCCGTCAATAATGGTTTTTCGTACGAAATCCGGAATCTCGTTATCATTGATGCCCTTGAGTACTACCATGTTGATTTTGACGGGCGTTAACCCGGTTTTGTTCGCCGCCTCGATGCCCGCGAGGACGTCTGCCAGTTTATCCCCACCCGTGATTTGGGTAAATTTCGCCGGTTGCAGTGAATCCAGACTGATATTCACACGTTTTAACCCCGATTGTTTAAGTTCCGAAGCATAACGTGCCAGCCTGGTGGCGTTGGTGGTCATCGATACTTCTTCGATGCCATCGATGGAAGACAACATGCGTACCAGCTCGGCTAGATTCAACCGCGTCAGCGGTTCGCCGCCGGTGAGGCGGATTTTGGTCACACCGAGCGTTGCCGCCGCTTCTACGACCCGGTTGATTTCTTCATAGCGCAGCACCTCTTCATGGGTGATGGCTTTGAAATCGCTGGAGGCGCAATATATGCAGCGCAGGTCACAGCGGTCGGTGACGGAAATGCGCATGTAATCGATGCTGCGGCCGAAAGAATCTACCAGACTGGTCATAAACTAAATATAGATGGAACAAGGGGTGGAGTCAAATAATATGTACTTTAAATGACGTAAATGGCGGATTAAAACCGCAATATTCTTGCAGCCCATTCTGCAAAGGTCAGCAGCAGGTTGGGGACAATACCCATGAAGAGCACGCCCAATGTGGTGATCAACAATGAAAATCTCAGTGCTCCGGAAGACGGTACTTTTTCCAGGCTGGCGGGTTCGTTGAACCACATCGCTTTGACCACACGCAAGTAATAGAAAGCAGAAATGACGCTGTTCAGCACCGCGATAATGACCAGCCACAGTAAACCGTTTTGTACGGCGCCGTTGAAGATATAGAATTTAGCCATAAATCCGGCGGTGGGCAGCATACCGATCAGGGAAATCAGACAGACTGTCAGACACAGCGCTAAAACCGGCGCCCGTTTACCGATGCCGGCGTAATCTTTGATCTCGTCGCTCTCTATTTTATTACTGATGGCGATAATGGCGACAAAAGCGCCCAAGTTCGCCAGCGCATAACTGATGAGGAAGAAGAGGATGGAACTGCGTCCGATGACTTCGTTAGCGGGCGCAATGCCCAGCGTGGCCAGGCCAACCAGAAGATAACCGGCTTGAGCGATACTGGAATACCCCAGTAAACGTTTGATATTGCTTTGGGCAATGGCGGAGGCGTTGCCGATGATCATACCCGCTATGGCCAGCACAGCGTAAATCGCGCCCCAATCCAGGCTTAAGGATTCCGGGAACTCAAAAGCGGTGAAGAAAAGCCGCACGATAATAGCAAAACCTGCGGCTTTACTGCCGACTGATAAGAAACCGACGACAGGCGTTGGGGCGCCTTCGTAAACATCCGGCACCCACATCTGAAAGGGGATAGCAGCGATCTTAAAGCCAAACCCTGCTACCAGCAGCACAATGCCCATGATCAGCGCCGGATTGTCCAACAAGTTGCTGTAACCCGATAGCTGAATGGACGCGGCAATTTCCCCGATCTGGGTTTTCCCCGTCACGCCGAAAACCAGCGCCATGCCGTAAAGCAAAACTGCCGATGAAACGGCGCCCAATATCATGTATTTCACGGCGGATTCGGAAGATTTGCCGTCTTTCAGGAAACCGGAAAGCGCGTAGAGTGAAATGCTGGCGACTTCTAACGAGACGTACACGGTGATCAACTCAGTGGTGGCAGCCATTAACATCATGCCGAGTGTGGCTATCAATATTAGTGCGTGGTATTCGCCCCGGAAATTCTTAAACTTGCTGACATAATCCGTTGAGGCGATGATAACCATAGCGGCGATACCGATGAAGAGAAGTTTGAAGAAGAAGGCGAAATTATCCACCGCCAGCATCTTGCTAAAAGCTGCCTGGGAAAGATCATCCCGTAACCCGAAAGTGAAGACCGTGGCTATGGCTAATCCTAAAAGACTGACAACGGTGAGGAATCCCTTGCGACTGATAAACAGGTCGAGCAGGATAACCGCGATAGCGGTCACCAGTAGCGTCAATTCCGGTGTAAGTAATGTAAAATCCAATCCCGGCTCCTATTTTATCAGGGGCGCGATGCCCATTTTCATAATATCAGTCAAAAAGGCGGGATAAACACCCACCAGGATAATCAAAATCACAAAGGCGAACATGTAAACTTTTTCCAGCGCGTCCGCATCGTGGGCATGGTCGAATTGCGGTTGCGGCGGTCCGTAGAAAACCCGCTGCAGCATCCACAGAATATAACCGGCGGCAAGCACGACCCCGATAACGGAGATGATAACGAAAATCTTGATGCCTTCAAAAGCGCCGCTGGAAAAGCTACCGGTGAAGGTGATAAACTCGGCGACGAACCCGCTGGTCAACGGTAAACCGAGCGAGCCCAACCCGGCAATGGAAAAAACGACGGCTGTCACCGGCATCTGACGCGCCAGTCCGCCCAGTTTCCGTAGATCGCGTTCGTGGGTGCTGTGCATGGTGAAACCCGCCATGGCAAAGAGTAAGCCCGTCAACAGACCATGACTGACCATTTGCAGGCTGGCGCCGGTCATACTGACCTCACCCAAGGCAAAAACGCCCAATAAAACCATGCCCATATGGCTGACACTGCTATAAGCGATCATCCGTTTCAAATCGGTTTGACGCAGTGTGACCGCCGCGCCATAAACGATACCGATGACCGCCAGCGCGATCATCCAGACAGAATATTGCTTGGCGATATCAGGGAAGAAGCTGACAACGATACGGATGATGCCGTAGCCGCCCATCTTGATCAGCGCTCCGGCCAGCATCACGCTGCCCGCCGTCGGCGCGTCTGTGTGGGCGTCCGGCAGCCAGGTATGCAGCGGGAATACCGGCAGTTTAATCGCAAACCCGATCAACAGCAGGAAGAACATGGCGGCAGCCGGAATCGCCCCGGCGGCAATACCGTTCTGTGTCAATTCCACCATGTTCAGGTTACCCGTGGTGAAATAAACCGCTAAAATACCCGCCAGCATGAAGGCGCTGCCGAACAAGGTGTAAATCACATATTTGATCGAGGAATATTCCTTGCGTCCCGCGCCCCAGATGGAGATGAGGAAATACATGGGGATCACTTCAATTTCCCAGAAGATGAAGAATAGTAACAGGTCCAGGCTGCAGAAAACCCCTAAAATACTGGCTTCCAATAAAAGTAACCAGGCGAAGTACTCACGGACTCTGTTTTCCTCTTTCCATGAAATGAGAACAACGACCAAGCCGAGGAACGAGGTAAGCGCCATCAAGGGCATTGATAAGCCATCGACACCGAGGTGGTAATTGGCGTTGATCACAGGTATCCAGGAATACATTTCTTCGAATTGCATACCCAGCAAATGCCTATCGAACAGGGCGAAAACCGCCACCGCCAGCGCAAACGAAGCCAGTGCAGCCACCAGCGCTATACCGCGAATCGTTTTCCGGTTCAGACCCGGAACAAAAGCGATCAGCGCCGCTCCCAACAAGGGGAGAAAGATTATGGCAGAAAGGTAATTAAAATCCACCTATTACTGCTCCTGTTTCCATTTCTCCGTTATTAGCCAAAAATAAACAAACACACGGCAATGGCGACAATGCCAATGCCGATAAATAACCCGTAAAATTGTAATTGGCCGTTCTGCAATTTCCGTAAAACATTGCCGGAATTCCTGGTGCCGCTCCCGGCGCCATTGACCGTACCATCGATGACTTGCTCATCCAGTTTCTGGAATCCTTTGAAGAGACCTCCCAACAAAAGCTTACTGACGATGATGTTTTCGTACAGTTCGTCCATGTAGTATTTGCGGGAGAAGAGTATGTAGAGCGGTTTGAAAAAACCATCAGCGATCTTGGAGGGCGAAAGCCATTTTACACTGTACATAACATAAGCCATGAAGATACCGGAGATTGCCACCAATAATGATGCAATGGGCAGCCAGTTTTCGGTAAATACCCCGAACAATCCCTGGATGATCGTCTTCGATTCGGTTTCATGCCCCATGAAGGCGCTGAAAGCGCCGGTGATATTCCAGAACCCGGCTACGATGGCAAGGATGGAGAGTAAAACTAAGGGTAGTACCATAATGGCCGGGGATTCGTGCGGTTGGGTGGTGTGCGCGTTGTGTTCCTCGTGGTCGCTGGCTTTTTCCTGGGCATCGTGCGGTTCGTGTACTTCACCACCCTTGTATTCGCCGCTAAATGTCATAAAAACAGCGCGGAACATATAGAAAGCCGTCATAAAAACCGTGATCAATGCCAGCACGAAAAGGAACGGCTGGTTTTCCATGGCTTTGGCCAGTATTTCATCCTTGCTCCAGAACCCGGCCAGCGGCCAGATACCTGCCAGACTCAAGGAGCCGATGACAAATGTGATGCACGTCCAGGGCATGGCTTTTCCCAGACCACCCATTTTACGCATATCGAAAGTACCGGAGGCATGATTGACGCTGCCTGAACCAAGGAATAATAAAGATTTAAAGAAGGCATGAGTAAAGAGGTGGAAGATACCCACAGCGGTGGCGCCCCGGATAATTTCAGCGGTGAGATTGCTTTCGTGGGCGATACCCAGGCCGCTGGCGCCTAACCCCAACATCATAAACCCGAGTTGGCTGATGGTGGAATAGGCCAGGACGCGCTTGATATCGTTCATCACCATGCCCATGCTCGCGGCAAATATGGCCGTAAAACCGCCGATAATGGCGACCGTGGTCAATGCCTGTGTGGAAAAGACGAAGAGCGGGAACGTGCGCGCCACTAAGAATACGCCAGCGGAAACCATGGTAGCAGAGTGGATCAAGGCGCTGACCGGCGTGGGCCCTTCCATCGCATCGGGCAGCCAGACATGGAGCGGGAACTGCGCGGATTTACCCGCCGCGCCGGCGAAAATTCCGATGGCTGCCCAGGTGAGCACATTACCGGCTAAGACCCCGGTCATCGCCAAATCTCGCAGAGCGTTGGTATCGAATGTGTGGGTGTTAGCGAAAATCAACAGGATTGCCGCCAGGAAACCGAAGTCACCCAGGCGGGTCACGATAAAGGCCTTTTTTGCCGCGTTGGCGGCAGCGGGTTTATGGAACCAGAAACCGATCAATAAGTAGGAACAAAGCCCTACCATTTCCCAGAACATGAACATCATCAAAAGATTGCCCGCGATAATCAGACCCAGCATCGAAGCGGTAAAGAGAGACATCCATGCATAATATCTGGGGAAACCCGTGTCCACGGTGTTCACCGGGTCGCGGTGCAGATAGCCCAAAGAATAAATCTGTACCATTAGACTGACGAAGGTCACGACCACCAGCATGACCGCCGTGAGGGAATCCATAATCATGTTGATGCTGATTGTTAAATTGCCGATATTCAGCCAGGTAATGGCCGGCACATCTATAACATGCCCCTCCGCGCTCATGACCGTAACTAACGCCCAGACCGAAAGGGCGAAAGATCCGGTAATAGCGAGGATGGTCACGTAACCCGGCAGTTTCGATTCGTTATTGATAAACGGCTTTATTAACGCCGACACTATGACGAATGACGCCACCGGCAATAAAAAGATCAGCCACATTAAGTTAGTCGGCATTTATAATTTCCTCAAGACCTCTTCCACGACGTGCTGTTTATCCTGGGGCACATAAACTTTATAAACCGCCGTCTCCTGCCCGATCGGCAGACCCGTTTCAGGCATGATGCGGGAGGGAATACCCTCGCCTTCGAAGTATTCCTTCCACATTTCCGCCAGCGTCAGCGACGGTACTTTTTTAATTTCAACCCACATAAATTACCACTTTAATAGATTGATTTTGTCCGGGTCGATCGAGCCGCGGTTACGGTAAATGGCAATAATAATTGCCAAGCCAATGGCGGCTTCCGCCGCCGCTACGATCATGATAAAGATCACGAAAATTTGTCCTGTCAAAGCCGCGGGGGTAACATAACGCGAGAAGCCTGCCAGGGCGATGTTGACCGCGTTGAGCATTAGTTCCACGCATAGGAGAATGGCAATGGCGTTGCGTTTCACGAAGACGCCGTACATGCCGATGGCGAACAGGGCGGCAGAAAGTATTAAATAATGCTGCAAACCGACCATTTTGCCCTATTTCTCCTTTGCCATGACAATTGCCCCGATGATGGCGGCAAGTAATAACACGCCGGCGATTTCCACCGGCAGTATGTAGCCGTTTCCTGAAAATAACGTTGTTGCCAGCTTGGCGGTCGTCGGTTCCGTGGAAAGGACTGTAGATTCTTTCCACGGGGACTGTAAGATGACGAAGCACATGATGCCGAAAAAGACGATAGAGACAAGGAAAGACGGAATCTTGTATTTGTTAGCGGGGCTGCCTTGCTGCACTTCACGGGTGAGCATGATGCCCAAAATCAAGAGAATGGAAATCGCGCCTACATAAACCAGTATCTGTGCCCCGGCCAGGAAATCGGCGTTAAGTGTGATATAGATACCGGCCACTGCTACCAACCCCAGAACCAGCGCCAGCGCCGAACGGAACACGTCCTTCAGTATCACCACGGCTAAACCAGCGCCGATGGTGACAAAGGCCAGCAAATAAAAACCGATAGTTAACGCCATTATTTCTTTTCCCTATCGATAAGCAGTGTCTGTTTGGGTAATTTACCCGCCAGTTCAGGGTGATAATAAGCGCTCGGGGTTTCCTGCGAAATGCTCATGTCTTCCTTGCTTTGTACCAGTTCCTGACGGCGGTATTTAGCTCTTTCAAACTTGTAGCCGAGGAATAGGGCATTGTAAGGGCAGGCTTCGACGCAGAGACCGCAGTGAATGCAATAACCGGAATCCACTTCCAGTGTTTCCACGACATAACGGTTGGGGTCGCCGCCGGCTTCACCCGGGTGCGTCACGATACGGATCACACCTTGCGGGCAGGTGCGGGCGCAAGTAGCGCAACCGGTGCACTTTTCCACGCTCCAGACCAACTCTGTGCCGCGGATGCGCTTGGAGACGGTCAATCTCTGTTCCGGGTACTGCGTGGTCGGAGAAGCGCGGAAGAGGTTCTTCAGCGTCACACCCATACCTTTAATGATACCCAAGCCGTAATTACTGAATTTCAATTCTGCCCCAGCCTACTTTATAAAGTCTCGACCATAATAACACCAGCACGACGCCGATGCCAAAATTTACCGGGATGAAATACCAGGGCAAACCGTTGGGGAATGTCAGCACTTCCAGACCGGTTGCGAATAAATTGATCAACGCCAGAGGGAAAAGGAATTTCCACGCCAGTTTCATTAATTGATCGATCCTGACCCTGGGGAGTGTGGTTCTCGTCCAGATCATCAGGAAGAAAACGAAGAAGATCTTGCCGATCAGCCAGACGAAAGGTGGCAGGAATGGGCCCTGCCAGCCGCCCAGAAAAAGGGTAGCGATGATGGTAGACATGACCACCGCTTCGCCGTATTCACCCAGGTAGAACATGGCGAATTTCATACCGGAATATTCAGTGTGGAACCCGGCGACAATTTCGGAATCGGCTTCCATCAGGTCGAACGGGCTGCGGTTGATTTCCGCGCAACCGGCCACGAAAGCCAGGAAGAAACCGAGCGGTTGCGAGAAGATGAACCAGTATTTACCCTGCGCAATCACGATATCATTGAGTGACATTGAGCCGGTCAAGACGATAATTGTGGCAAAGGTTAAAACGATCGGCATTTCATAGCTGATAACCGCCGCTACCATTCTCATAGCGCCCAGTGTGGAATATTTATTACTGGAGCTCCAGCCGGCCATAAATACACCTATTGTGGAGAGTGAGCCGATGGCGATGGCGTACAAAATCCCAATGTTCAGGTCGGCAAGCACGGCGCCGTTGGCAAACGGCACTACCGCAAACACCATGAGCACCGGAGCAAAGACGATGGCGGGCGCCAGCCAGAAAACAATTTTATCCGCATTGCTCGGGGTAATATTCTCTTTGGTCAAGACCTTCACCGCATCCGCGATTGCTTGAAGCAGCCCGAACGGACCGATACGGTTCGGCCCGATGCGCGCCTGCATTTTAGCCAGCACGCGGCGTTCCATGAAGATGAACATAATGACCGAACCCAGGAAGAAAACGATGGCGATGAGCGTAAATATTACCCAATGCCACCAGACATTGCCGGGCCAATCGGCCTTAAGTGCCTGCGGCAGGTTAACGAATGCGTTCTCGATTCCAGTGAACACTAGCGGTCAACCTCGCCCATGGTAATGGCAATACTCCCGAAGGTTAAAATGGTATCCTGAATCTTCCAGCCTTTGACCATATCCCGCAGGGCGGTCAGGTTCATCAGGCTGGGAGCGCGCACATGACAGCGATACGGGGCAATGCCGCCATCTGAAACCAGGTAGAAACCAAGTTCGCCGGTGGGGGCTTCGATGTGCGCGTATGTTTCGCCAACCGGCGGTCGGATCAACTGCGGTACTTCCGTGTGGTACGGACCGGCGGGAATCTTCTGATAAGCTTGTTCCAGTATGCGCAGACTCTGTTTCATTTCTTCCACGCGAACGCGGTAGCGGTCGTAGCAGTCTCCCTGGACGCCGGTGGGAATATCGAACTCAAACCGGTTGTAAATGGAATACGGATCGACTTTGCGGATATCCCATTTCATGCCGCTGGCTCTTAACACCGGACCGCTAGCGCCGATATTGATAGCCATGTCCCTGGTCAAAATACCCACGCCTTTGGCGCGGGCGCCCAAAATTTCATTATCTTTGAGCAGGTTTTCGTATTCCTGCATGTAGCCCTTCATCTGCTTGAGCAGTTCCTGCAAAGCGGGAATAAATTCTTCCGGCAAATCCTGGCTGACGCCGCCCGGCCGCATGTAATTGTAGAGCAGCCGCTGTCCGCTGACCATTTCAAACAGGTCGATAATACGTTCGCGCTCGCGGAACATATAAAGGAACGGGGTGAAATAGGCGCCGGCATCGTTGAGGAAAGAACCGACAGAGATTAAGTGCGCTGCCAGCCGTTGTAATTCCGCCATGATGACACGGATATATTCGGCGCGTTCCGGCACCGGAATTTTAGCTAATTTTTCCACCGCCAAACAATACCCGAAATTATTGGTCATCGAAGCGAGGTAATCCAACCTGTCGGTCAACGGTATCACACCCAGGTAGGTGCGTTCTTCCGCCAGTTTTTCAATACCGCGGTGCAGATACCCGAAAACCGGTTCCATGTCGATGACGACTTCACCGTCCAACGTCACGCGCATACGGAAAACCCCGTGCGTTGAGGGATGGACAGGTCCCATATTCATGATAAACGGTTCGGTGCGTAACGTCATTGGAGGTAATCTCTCCTCTGCGGGTGTCCCTGGAATTCCGGCCAGAGAACAAGGCGTTTCATATTCGGGTGACCTTCGAACGTAATGCCCATCAAGTCGTAGATTTCTCTTTCCTGTAGATCAGCGGAACGCCATAAACTGGTAACGGAAGGTAATACCGGGTCTTCACGGTTGCAGCGTGTTTTTACGGTCAAGCTCTGGTTGTGTTCCATTGATACCAGCAGATACACCACTTCGAATTGCTGGTAATAATCAATGGCGGTGATAGTAGTTAGATAGTTAAAATCCAACCCGGGGGTGATTTTCAAATAGGTCATCAAGGATAACAAGGACTTGCTATCGATAATAACCGCATTGTTATTGACCTCGGTGTTAACCCCGGGGTAATTCGCGTTTAGTTGATTGGCGATATCTTGCGCCACCAGCGCAGTTGTCATTTTCTCTTTTTAAACCTTTTCCAGTTCATTTTCCGGGAAAGCCATCTCATAACCGGTTTTATCAGCTTTCATGACCACGTAACCCGCGGGGTCGCTTTTAACTTCGGAGATGACGCCTGTCCAATTAGCGATCTTGTACCCGCCGGGCCAACCCGGCCTATCCAGTACTTTAATTTTATCGCCCACGTTAAATTTTGCCATATTAACTCCTTTGTAGGGAGCAGTTTATTCCTTGATCAGGCTGGTGCCCTTGTTGATCTTCTTTTGCAGCATTTGAATGGCGGAAAGTAAAGCCTCCGGGCGTGGCGGGCATCCCGGTAGATAAACATCCACCGGAATGATACGGTTGTAGCCCGGCACCACGTTATAAGAGGAACGGAAGATACCGCCGCTGATAGCGCAGGCGCCCATAGCAATTACCCAACGCGGTTCTGCCATCTGGTCGTAGATACGTTTCACATTCGGCGCCATTTTCCAGGTTAAGGTGCCGGCGGTGATCATGACATCCGCTTCACGGGGTGAAGCGCGTAAAATTTCCATGCCGAAACGGGAAAGATCGAAACGGGGACCCATGGCGCCGATAAATTCAAAAGCGCAGCATGCTGGGAAACAGATGACCGGCCACAGCGAGTTCTGCCGTCCCCAGTTGATAATGTTATCCGCCGTTGTGACCAAGACGTTTTTCTCGATCTCTTCATCCAGCCACCGATCGGGGTCGGGAATCGGAATGCGGCTGGCAGCCTTCAAATCCTCGATTACCTGACCCTCTCTGACATCAAGGTCAGTTGCCGAGTAAACGAAATCATTTTTAGGATTTAATTCCATTCCAGCGCACCCTTCTTCCAGGCATAAAGATAACCGACCAGTACAATGCCCATAAAAGCCGCGATGACAAATAGACCGGAATAACCCAATTGCCGGATTTGCGTTGCCCAGGGATAAATAAAAACTACCAACACATCCAGGGCAACGAACAACAAGGCATAAAAATAATAACGAAAGTTGAACTGCACCCAGGTTTTACCAATCGTCTCCATGCCACACTCGAAAGTGGCATTTTTGACACTGGTCGGGTGGTGGGGCACTACCTTGAGAAACCGTAACGCGACGGGGAGCAGGATCATTATCGCCGCGAACCCCAGAGTTACGATTATAAATAATCCCACGAAACCGTAAGTCTCCAGCAACTGCTACCTCCCACCCTTGAAACTTTTTTAGTATATCGTAGCATTGTATGATACGTCAAGAACCGGTGCCGGGTAAAATTACACCGTACGCTAATCGGGACGATATTTGCCAATTTACCTGTATGGAGTTAATATGTTTTGGTTGCGTAAGACCCGAGAATTAAAGGATCGGACAATTAATACAAAAAGTATTATCAACCGTAAAGACATCGAAGCCGGGGCACTGGACATATTATTCCGGGTATGCCGCGTTTTCCAAGATGAAAACATACGCGCTTACCTGGTCGGGGGATTTATCCGGGATACTTGGATCTCCCGTCCATCCTCTGATATAGATATTGCCGTCAAAGGTGATGCCCTGATTATCGGAGAAAGATTAGCATCACATTTACATGGTAGATTTGTGCCGTTGGATGCAGAGAATCTGATAGGTAGAATTATTTTACCGAACTCCTCATATTATCTGGATATCAGTTCTTTTGTGGGCGATATTGAATCTGACCTGGCACGCCGGGATTTTACAATCAACGCTTTGGCGGTTGACCTTAGTGAATTCTACCAGGAAAACACCACATATCAAGTTATTGACGAACATGGGGGCATGGATGACCTGGATCACGGCATCATCCGCGCGGTCAGCGATACCACACCGGCCGCCGACCCCATCCGTCTTTTACGGGCGGTGCGTTTGGCGGCGGAGCTCGGGTTTACCATTGAGCACCACACTGAAAACTTGATTAAAAAATCGGCGGATTTGCTGCTGTTTACCGCCGGAGAACGCATCCGGGAAGAGTTATTGATTTTGCTGGATATATCCAAGGGCGGCGTTTACCTTAAGTATATGGATGAATTGGGATTACTCACCGCCATTATCCCGGAAATGGAGCTTACCAAGGGCGTGACCCAGCCGGTGGAGCACTACTGGAATGTCTTTGAGCATTCTTTGATGACGGTAACGGCGGTGGATTATATTCTGGGCAACGGGGTCTGGGATTACGCTGACGACCGCATTCTTAGTGAAGTACCCTGGTCGGTAGAGACCGCTGCCTATTTTGAAAAACCGGTAGGCAGCGGCAGCACCCGCCGCACGCTGTTAAAACTGGCGGCTCTATTACATGATGTTTCCAAGCCCCAGACAAAAACCATCGAGGGCACCGGCAAGATGCGGTTTCTTGGTCATAACGAACTGGGCTCTCAGGTGAGCGTAAGCATTTTGGAACGCCTCCGTTTCAGTGCCAAAGAAATAAATCTGGTAGCTAACGTGGTAAAATATCATTTAAGGCCGAATCAAATGGGGCAGCCGCCTTCACGAAGGGCGGTCTACCGGTATTTCCGTGATGTGGGAGATGCCGGGCTTGATGCTTTATATATTAATCTGGCGGATCACCTGGCCACCCGCGGCCCGAACTTGATATTGCCGAATTGGAGATTGCATACCGGGATAATTCGGCATATTATGGAAGAATGTGCGCGCCAAACGGTGGCGATAAAACCAGAACGCCTGGTTGACGGGAATGACCTGAGAAATATCTTCGGTCTGCAACCGGGGCCATTCATGGGCGAGTTAATAGAAAACGTGAGAGAAGCGCAGGCTACCGGGGAGTTGACGAACCGGCAAGCCGCATTAGATTATATAAGGAAGCTACTACTAACAGAGGGAAAGAAATAGATGGCAAAACGAAACAACTGGATTCTCCTCTTTATCCTGGCGGTACTGGCCTTTTGTGTCTGGGTGCTTTTCCCAATCGATAGCAATCGTTTTGGCAGAAAAGGCATTCAATAC
>JAQTOJ010000014.1 GCA_028713395.1 Dehalococcoidales bacterium
ACAGAACAGCAAGGTTAGGTTGTAAACATGGGAAACGATGCTTCACGTGCCACCTCAGTGCTAATCATGGAAGAGCAGGAAATATTTCACCATGCTTATAAGGAAATATTTAAATCAACAGAGAGTTTCAAAGTTACCCAGACCCAATGCGATGCCGATTATAATGTAATGCAAGGGAAAATCGCCCAGATCAAACCGGATGTCCTGGTCGTCAGCCTGAAAAAATGCAACCATAATTCCATTGAGGCGGTGAGCAAATTGACCGGCGAGTTTTCCCGGTTGGCGGTGGTCTTGATTGCCTTTGTCTATACACCGGAAACAACTCCCGCCCTAAGAGAAATGGTCTCACGGCGCCAGGCGGGGATAGCCCTGCTCTTAAAACAATCTATCGATAGGGTAGACCAGATGCACAATATGGTGAGGTCTGTCATTGAAGGGCAGTTGGTGATCGATCCGGCGCTAACCGGCATGCTGTTCGCAGAAAAGAAAACCCACCCGTTCCTGGCGCAGTTAACCAAACGCGAAACAGAAATTCTTTCCCTGGTTTCCGAGGGCTACACCAATTCTGCCATCGCCAAGGCTTTGTACATAGATGTGAGGACAGTGCAGCACCATATAGAAAATATGTATGCCAAGATGAAATCCGAGGATTACATCAACGACCGGCACCCCCGAGTGAGCGCCAGCCGTTTATACCTTGAGACTACCGGTAAACTCGTTCGCAGTAAATGAACCGCCAAGCCAGGAGACATCATGAAAGGTAAAAAATATCAGCCATCTTCCATCGCCGTTATTGATCGGGAACGCGCCGGCGTATGCGTGGAAACATTGACACAGGAGATTGAAGAAGCGAGAAAAGAAATAGAAACTCTGACTTCCGCCCTGGCCGACCTTTCTGATATGCTGGTCGTGGTCAACCGGAAAAAGTCACCCAGACAAATAGACGGATAATATGCCTGGAGACGAACCCCCTCAGGAGTACGAAGATATTCAAGCCGATTTGGTTTAGCGTATTAACCGATTCAAGTCTGATAAAGAAAATCAACTCCCGACCCCGGGAGGTTTTTTTGTGTTAAAAAACAAGAATCTTTTGTTTGGCGTGACCGGTATCAGTCTGCTGTTATGGGTCTTGCTTAATATCCCTGTGCTGATGCTAAGAGCGACTATTATACGGTTCGGGATAAATCCCTGGATCATCCCGGCCTACACATTGGGCGTGATCACCATTTTTATCGGCGGCATTTCCTTGATTATGATCAAATACGCCAATGACCGCCGCATGACAGAAAAGAATCTCCATGAAACGGAATCTCTCTACCGCACTTTGGCAGAAGCCTCCACCGAAGGCATCATCATTCATGATGGCGTCAGGGTATTAGAGATCAACCAGTCAGGCGCTGCTTATTTTGGCGCCACACCGGAAACGTTCCGGGGCAAATTACTGGCGGATATTGTCGCTCCTGATTCCAGGGAGTTATTTTTTCAAAATGCCCGGGAGAGCTACGGTGAAGTCTATGAAATTCAGTTGGTGAAAAATAATGACCGCGTATTCCCTGCGGAAATCCGGGAAAGGAAGACCGTTTACAAGGGGCAAGAAGCGAGCATCAGCGTTATTAGAGATATCACCCGTGCCCGCATTATAGAAACGGAATTAAGAACCCGCGTGCAATTGCTGGACCTGAGCACGGATTCCATAGCCGTCTACGATTTCAGCGGGAATCCTTTCTACGTTAATGAGGCATATTGCCAGATACACGGGTACACCCACGCCGAAATGATGAAATTGAATTTACGGCAATTTTCCAGTAACGGGAAGGAGAACCGGTTTACGGCTGGCCTGGAAAATATCCGGCGTCTGGGCGTCGCCAGTTTTGAAGACGAACATCGGCGTAAAGATGGCACCACCGTCGTGCTGGAATTTCATACCCGTGTCTTTAAGTGGGGTGAACGGGAACTAATACTGAGTATCGGACGGGATATCACCGAGCGTAAAAAGACAGAAGAATTATTGATGCAGATCAGTCATAATTCACCCGTAGGTATGTTCATTATACAAAACGGGAAAATAGTTTTTGTGAACACCCGTTTCTGCCTGGATTCAGGTTATACGGAGACCGATCTACTTGGTCAGCCTCCGAATCGTATTATACTGGATGACTATGAAAGTGTTGTCACGGTGATGCGCGATATGATCCGTGGCGCACGCACCGAACCGTTCGAATTTCGGGGCGTACATAAATCCGGCAATACGCACTGGGCGCTGGCTTCAGCCGCGCCCATCACCTATCGAGGTCAGCAAGCGGCGCTTGTCACCGCCATGGATGTAACACAACTAAAACAAACTGAAGACGCTTTGATAAAAAGCGAAAGCCGTTTCCGGCTGCTGGCGGAAAACGCCCGGGATATCATTTTTCGTATCCAACTCAAACCTGAATTAAAGTTCGAATACCTTAGTCCGGCCTTGACCAAAATTACCGGTTACACACCGGAAGAATTTTACGCCAATCCGCTCCTCTTTGACAGACTCATGGCCACCGTGTCCAAGAGTTGGATTGGAAACTCCTTTAAAGATATTTCAGAATTTTACCGGACTTCAACCATTCTGGAATGGCATGCCAAAGACGGTCGCCGGATCTGGACGGAACAGACGATCGTGCCGGTACGTGATGCCGCCGGTAACGATATTGCCATGGAAGGGATTGCGCGCGATATTACCGAAAGGAAGCTGGCGGAAGAAGCCTTGATAATTTCCGAACAGAATTTCCGGAATTCCATTGCCCAGTTGCCGTTGGGCATACAGATTTCTTCAAACGATGGCAGCATTATCTACGTTAACGAATCTTTACTGAAAATCTACGGCATAGACAGTTTTGAAGAATATTGCGCCACCCCGAGAAGTAAACGTTACAGCGCGGCTACATATGCCCAGTACCTGGCCAGGTACCAGCAAATGTTAGCCGGGAACCCGGCTCCGCATGAATTTGAAATGGTTATCAACCGTAAAGATGGCACGCAACGCACTCTTTCTTCCTATTCCATGGATATCATGTGGAGCGGCAAACAGGAATATATGGCGATTTACCAGGATATCACCGAATCGAAACGGGTTGAGCGTGAACTGCGTGAAAGCCAGACCCTCTTTTCCGAAATGGCGAATTTATTCCCGCAATCAATCTGGGTGAGGGACATTGCAGGTAATTACCTGTACGGTAACTCTGCCGGTATGAAGATGTTTGGCTATGAACCGGGGGATGTTTTCAACGCTAATGATTTAGTGGCGCCCCAAGAACTGCCGCGAGCCAATGAAATTTTACGCCGGATGATCAACGGTGAAAAATTCAACGGTATAGAATATACCGGCATTAAAAAAGACGGCACCACTTTTCCTATCGTTACCTATTCCACTTTAATTCATAATGAGGGTCAGCCCTCCGTGATTATCGGCTTGACGCTGGATGTCACCGAACAGAAGAAAGCGGAAGCGGCCTTGCGTGAAAGCGAACACCGTTACCACGGTTTGTATGAAAACATGACGGAAGGTGTAGCCATTCAGAAACTGTTGACCGATGAACAGGGGAACGCCTTCGATTATGAAACGATCGATGTGAACCCGGTCTTTGAAACCCTTATCGGGCTGAAACGAGATGAAGTTCTGGGAAAACGAGGCTCGGTCTTATATGGCGTGAGACCGTACGCTTTAGAGCTTTACGCCAAAGTGGTGAAAACCGGCATTCCGGTAAGGTACGAAGTATTCGCCTCATGGGCGAACAAGTATTTTTCCGTCTCTGTCTTCTCCTCTGATAAAGAAGTGTTCGCCACGGTGTTTTCCGATATCACCGAACAAAAGAACGCCGATAAAGAAGCCCGTTTGAACGAAAGCCGTTTGATCAGTTTGACCAATATCCTGCAATACCACAGCGAGACCGCTCAGGAATTTTTGGATTATGCCTTGAACGAGGCGGTGAAACTGACCTCCAGCAAGATCGGTTACATATACTTCTATGATGAAGAAACAAAGGTATTCACTTTGAATAGCTGGTCGCAGGGGGTCTTCAAAACCTGCAATATTACCGACCGTCAGACACAATATGAACTGGAAAAAACCGGTGTCTGGGGTGAAGCGGTGCGGCAACGCAAACCCATTGTGCTTAATGATTATGCGGCCTTTCACCCGCTGAAAAAAGGTTATCCGGAAGGTCATGCGCAACTGGAAAAATTTATGACCGTGCCGGTGGTCAGTGAAGGCAAAATTGTGGCCGTTGTGGGCGTGGCCAATAAACCGGAAGACTACAACAGCGCGGATATTCTCCAGCTTACTTTGCTCATGGAAGCAGTGTGGAAAGTCGTCAGCCGGACACGGGCGGAAGAGGCGTTAAGGAAGAGTGAAGAACGTTTCCGGCAATTAGCGGAAAACGCCACGGATATCATCTGGGTTAGCGGGTTAAAAGGGGAGTTACTGTTCATCAGCCCCTCCGCCGCCAAGACATTGGGTTTAACTATCGCCGAGTTATTCAGCAAAACCACTGCCGATCTGTTCTCTGTAGACCCGGTTACCAAGATAAATGAAATCACTCCGGTAAAAAGCGATAATCGGCAGAGTTTTGTCTGGAAAGCGGAAACGGAAATGAAGCACGTCAGCGGCAAGCTGGTACCGGTGGAAGTGGTTTGTAACTATCTCTGGGACGAAAACGGGCAACCGGAGAGAGTGATTGGCATCTGCCGTGATATTACAGAACGCATGGCGTACGAAAACAACCTGGCGAACCTTTACGCCACGGAAAAAACTTTGCGTGAAAACCTGGAAAACGAGATTAAAAAACGGATCGAATATACCCGGGCGCTAGTGCATGAACTGAAAACGCCGGTCACGCCGGTGATGGCTTCCAGTGAGGTTTTGGTATCTGAACTCAAGGAAGAACCCTGGCTCAGTCTGGCCAAAAACATCCACCGCGGCTCGGTCAACTTGAACCGCCGCATCGATGAACTGCTTGACCTGGCGCGCGGTGAGGTGGGCATGCTCCGTCTCATTTACAGCAAGGTGAATATAAAGAATATAGTCACGGAAATTGTGAGCGAAATGACCAGTGTCACCAATAAAAGAAAGCAGGAAATCACCCTGGAAATCGATCCGGCATTACCGCGTGTCCAGGGAGATGCCGCCAGGATACAACAAGTGCTTTACAATTTGTTAAATAATGCTAGTAAATTTACGCCGGAAGGGGGTAAGATAGCTGTTAGGATAAAAGAATCAGCCCAAGAAATACGTGTTGAAGTTTCGGATAATGGTCCGGGATTGACCAAAGACGAACAGGAGCGTTTATTCCAGCCCTATCGGTTGCTCACGAAAGAAAGAGAGCGCCTGAGCGGGCTGGGTTTAGGCCTGGCGTTAAGTAAAAACCTGATAGACCTGCATAACGGACGCCTATGGGTGGAAAGTGAGTTAGGGAAAGGCTGCACGTTTTGCTTTACTTTGCCCCTGGGACCGGATGTAAAAAAAAGCACAATTGAGGAGGGAGCCAGCATATGAAAACATTGATCATTGAAGACGACCAGGATATTATCGATTCTATCTCCCTGGCATTTAGGCTATATTGGCCGGAAACGGAAGTGATTTACGCCAACCTGGGCGCTGCCGGCATTGAGATGGTAAGAACCGAAGCACCGGAAACGGTGGTTTTGGACCTGGGTTTACCGGATATTACCGGCTTTGAAGTTCTCAAGCAGATCAGACTTTTTTCTTCCGTACCGGTGATCATTCTGACTGTGCGTTCTCAGGAGGAGGATGTTGTCCGGGCGCTTGAGGGCGAAGCCACCGATTATCTTACCAAACCCTTCCGCCAGAAAGAATTGATTGCCCGTATTCAAGCGCACTCTACGCAGTGGATGACCAATGAGATACGCAAATCCGTCAAGAATATGGAAAACCCTGTAAGCTGAAAAGCTGTTCGATAGATAAAATTAAAGAGGGGGAGCGCGATTCGCGCTCCCCCTCTTTTTGCTTGTTTGCTTGGGGTATTTGTTTAGTTGAATTTCCAGGAGTTAAAGATCTTATCCGGGTTTTGGCCGGCCAGTGTGCCTAAACCATCTGATTGGTAAACAATCATCGTCCACCAATAGCCGTCTTTGATGAACCCGAATATCTTGGCATCCAAGCGGTAACCATCGGTGGGCGAAGTATATTTAATGACATGCGCCGTAGCCGTGATACCGTTAGGATTGGTCAAATTTTCATCGCTGGATTTTTCGGCTTCGGCCTGAGTTCCCAGCACGAACGGAATCAACTTAAATAAATCAGGTGCGGTTGAAGCCGGTAGTCTATCGATGCGCACGCCGGGACAGACCCAATCCGCGCTGGCGGCCCCGAAGATACGGTGGGGGTTCTCTGAGGTATCGGCCTCCCAAGCGGTCCAGAGAGCATTGTAAGATAAACTAAATTTGTAAGTGCTATCTGTATAGGTGGTCTCTGTCGCTACAGGGGCGCGGGTTGTCGTTGCGGTAGTAGTAGCGGCGGTGGTGGCCGCGGTGGTCCGTTCGATGGTCGTATCGGTGGCTGCGGCTAATTCCGCCGCGGTCGCTTTGTTCATCGTGTGGGCGATCTGTCTCAGCAACACGCCATCCCAGGGGACGGTGTCTTCAATTGTCCAGACCACGAACATGATTCGTGAGGTGCCACTGGTATAGCCTACGGTGTAGAGGTGCATGGGGTAAGTATCTACCGTGGCGTAAAATTCGCTATAGATTGCCGGGGTGGTGTTATCCGCCAGCACGGTTGTGCCGGTGGTAATCACATCGGCATCCGGGAACCAGAAGGGCATCAAATCCTCGACGGATAAAGAGGTATAGTTTGCCTGGTCGGAATCAGTCAGGATCGAAACCCAGGAACCGGGCACAGGCGTGGGGTCATTGAATTGGATTTCCAGCGGCACGGTATCGCGGACGCCTTCCTGCATGATTTTCCAGGTCGAGGGATAGCTCAGTTTGAAGCCCCATTTCTTGTTGATATACGAGACGGGCTTCCAGGTGACGGTGGAAAGATCCGTAGGCGTGGTCTGCCAATTAACGGTTGTCTTGGAGGTGGTTGTCGTGGAAGTTTTCGTCGTCGCGCCGGAGGTAGATGCGGTCACAGGATTAGTGGACGCCACTACATATTTGGTCACCAGGGCGCGTAACTGGGTTTCGCGGTCGGGATCAGGAATGTTGCAGGAGAAGACTACTACAATGTTCTTATCGGGAATCACGTAAACGCGCTGCCCGTAAATACCGTTGCAGTAGACATAGCCTTCTTTGGTGGCAACCCACCAGCTTTCATAACCATAGCCGGTGATGGCGTTAGTGGCATGATGCGAGGTGGTGGCGGCGGCCAAATAATCCGCGGGCACCAGTTGCTTGCCCGCCCATACGCCTTTGTATAAAACCATTTGTCCGAACTTGGCCTGGTCGCGGGAAGACAGGTTCAAACCGCCGGCAGATTCGTACTTGCCAGCCTTGTCTTTGTTCCATCTGACATTGGTGATACCCATGGGGGTGAACAACTTTTCGGTAGCATAGGTGAGAATGTCTTTACCGGTGGCTTTTTCCAGGATGTCGGCTAGCATATAAGAATAGCCGCCGCAGTAATTCCAGGTGGTGCCCGGGTCGGTAGCCATCGGCTGGTCGAGCACAAATTGAATAGTATCGCCGCTATTCAGCGCCTGGATCCAGATGTTTTGGGGGTTAGTATAAGGCAGTGACCATTCCGACCATTTTAACCCGCCGGCCATTTCCAGCAGGTTTCGGACGGTAATAGATTCTTTGCGGGCATCCATGTTCTGGATGGTACGGTCTTTGTAGTATTCCATTACTTTGGTATCCAGACTGGGAATGGTGCCATCGCCAATGGCGATCCCGACGAGCGCTCCGAGAACGCTCTTGGTGACGGAATACATAGGATGCACGGTTTCCTGTTTGTATCTGGCGTTGCGGTAGTTTTCATAAACAATGTAACCGTTGCGGGTCACGACTACGGAATCAATGGCGAAACCCGTAGCATCGATGCCAGCGCCCAGGTCGTTAAGGGTATTGGCATCCATTTTTTGAGCTTCCGGTGTGGAAGTTTTCCATTCCGTCGTCGGCCAGTAATCCGGCCCGGTGGTTTTGGCGGTGGTTTTACCGGTGGTATTGGCGGTGGTAGTTTTATCGGTGGTGCATCCGCCGCCGACGGCCACAACGATAGTGACCATGATAAGTAGCAGGCTAAGCAGTTTTTTCATGTCGTTGTCCCCTTTTTCATTCGTTCCAAGTTGGCAGGCAAATAAAAACCGGGCTGGCGGTAATGGCTATAGCTGCCCGGCGGTAATGATGACGGCGCGTAAAACAAAGCCGCCCGCCACCACGCAAATTGACGCAATCAAAACGGTTTTGCGGACCCGGGTTTCATTGATATCTTTTTTAAGACTGGGGAAATAGAGAAATAGCGGTAATCCCAACGCCAGCCCGATGATTCCGAGCCAGAAGGCAATGCCTAACCAGCTCATGGTCATGCCGGAAAGCTGGTCTTTGGCATGGGGTAAGTTGGAAAGGAAAACCCCCAGCAGTTGCCCGGCCAATGCCACGGCGCTGAGAATGATGACGTATACATTGGCGGCGGCAAGTTTTTGCGTGGTTGCCGCCGGAAGCATAGCGCGTGCCGGTGAAAGTAACCATTCATCTAGTTTATTTGGTTTTTCAGGGTTGTTTTTCCCTAGTCTGAAACCGGCGCCAACCATGATCAAGATGGCTAGACCCATGGAAATATCGGAGATTACCAGCAGAGCCGGCAACAGAAAGGTGCTCGTCCATAACGGTCTTCCGCTCACCGCCGGGGTGACCGCGCCGTAAGCCATCAGCAGGAAAGAAAGCACGAAGCTGATCCAACCCAGGGCATTGACGGCTTTTATGGCACGGTTACGCCGTTTTTCTATTTGCCAGGCAAATATCATTAGCACAGAAACGGCCGACCAGCTAATAATGAACCAGGTGCCCAAAGACATGGGCGAATCCACATTGAAACGGGTGATAAAATGCCAGAAACGCAAGGGATTGCCCAAGTCGCTGATGAGAAAAAGTACGCTGAGCATAACCATGGGGAAGCCCAAATAGGTAGCGAATTTGAAAAGGCTCTTATCTTTATCGCCGTTAAGAATACCAAGGAAGAAAGCCACCGTGGACAGTCCCCCAGCCATGCCAATCAGCCACAGATCGAACCAGATAGGTATGCTCCACGTCATTTTCTGGCCTCTTTCACTTTGGCATCATTTTGTCCGCGTTTTTTTAAGACCAACCACATCGGCGCCAGGGCGAGACCGAAGGCGGTCAAGCCGCTCACCCATTTCACCGGGGAGTTGGAAGTGGCGGATTTCGGCACATCGGGCAAACCGTAAACCGATGGCTTGCCATCGAGCACATAAATCACGTGCATGCCGCCCAGCTCGTTCACTCCATAAATGTTAGCATCCGCGTAGCCATTACCAACCAGTTCGGTAACACGCGCGGTCGCGCTATCGATCATGTCCGTTCGCGTGCCGAAATGCATCGCTTTAGCGGGGCAGATCTCCACGCACGCCGGCATGCCTCCCTGGCTCACCCGGCCAATGCAGAAATCGCATTTTCTTGCGGTGCCGGTCGTTTCATCTTTATGGGGAATGCCAAAAGGGCAGGCCTGGACGCAATAACCGCAACCGGTGCACCAATCCTGGTTAATGACCACGGCTTCACCATTGCGGGAAATCGCGCCCGTGGGGCAGACCTCCAAGCAACTGGCATCGGTGCAGTGCATGCAGGAGTGTTTGCGGAAACGCCAGGCTTTACCGCGTTTGGTGGGTAATAGAGCCACCCAATCCTCTCCGGAAAGCGGATAGGGATGGTTGGGGTCGTAGGATTTCACACCATTCAAGTTGTTTTGTTTGGTGCAGGCGGTGTGACATTTCCAGCAGCCGGAGCATTTGCCCACATCAATCTGAATGGTCATGTTACGATCGCCAGCCAAGGCCTCTACATTATCACTTGAAAGGGTGGAAGAAACCAGCGCCAAGCCAACAGCGCAACCGGTAGTTTTGAGGAAATCTCTGCGGGTTAATTCCATGGTTAACTATTCGCCTTTCGTGGAATCATGATGATTAATCGTGACTTCATCTTGATTTATCGTTATTTACGTCACAACATAATAACTCTAAAAAACAAGAGTCAGACATTTCTGTTACTATGATAATGTGGTATTGTATCTTCTGGTTAAGTCTGGTGTCAAGCCCCAGCGTCAAATATACATGCATATTGTATACAGAGTATAGCCTTTTAGTTGACGTTACGGCTACCGAGTGTTAATATAACGCCAAATATAGAACCATTATTTTCATTCTAGAACATTAGGTAGGTGGCGAATGGTACGAAGAAATGAGGGTCCTAAGGATGTCGGGCGCAGAGAATTTCTGACAAAAGCCGGCGCGGTGCTGGTGGTGGGGGCGGTGGCGGGTCTGGCAGCCTGTACTCCGGAAAAAGCCCCAGAAGAAGAAGTGCAAATTGGTGTGGTAGCCAATGTCATTGGCTATGACCCGGAAAAATGCGCCGGTTGCGGCACGTGCGGTCTGGTTTGTTCGCTCTCCCGGCAGGGAGAAGCCGGTCCGGCTTTATCACGTTCCGAACTGGTACGTGACCCCTTTGAGGCAGTTTTCAGCTTCAATTCTTGCCAGCAGTGCCGGTCACCGAGCTGCTATTACGCTTGTCCCAAGCGAGATTCGGCATTGTGTATTGACGATGTGACCGGTATCAAATACGTAGTTGCCGATAAATGCGATGGGTGCGGCAAATGCACCAAGGCTTGTCCTTTTGAACCGGCCAGAATCAAACTCAACCCGGTCACCAAGACCGCCATGAACTGCGATCTTTGCCGGGGTAGAGAAGCCGGTCCCATGTGCGTACAATATTGTGGTATGAAAGCGCTTTCGATTACTGAAGCGGCGGAGAGGGTGTAAACATGGCTAATTTCGGTTGGACCGGGAAAATCCTTTGGGTGAATCTGACAGATAGAAAAATCAAAACCGTCAATACGGCGGAATACGAGCCGGAGAACTATCTCGGCGGCGTTGGGTTGAATACCAAGATGTTCTGGGAAATGGGCAGTCCAAACGTAGAAGCTTTTTCTCCCGATAATCCCTTGATGATCTCCATTGGACCACTCACCGGCATTAACGGCCCCTTTAACCGGGCGGAGGTTTCCAGTATTGCCCCGCAGTCGTATCCTAAGGAACTATATTCCTTTTCCGGTTTTGGCGGTAAATTCCCTTCAGAGCTGAAATTTGCCGGTTACGATAGCATCGTTATCCTGGGTAAAGCCAGTAAACCGGTATATCTTGTGATAAATGATGACAAAGTAGAAATCAAAGACGCAAAAACCCTTTGGGGACTGGATACTTTTGAAACACAAAAAACCATCTTGTCCACGTATCCTAAAGCTTCCAGTCTGGTCATCGGCCCGGCGGGTGAAAACCTGAGCCGTATTGCCATTATGCTCAACGAGACCGCCAGCGCTGCCGGACAGGGTGGTTATGGCGCCGTCATGGGTTCAAAGAACTTGAAAGCCATTGTCGTCCGGGGTTCCGGTACACAGAAAGTAGCTAACGCCGAAGCTTTACTATCGATTATCGAAGGTAGACGGGCGGCCGGCGAATGGTTGAGAGGCGCCGCTCAATCCTGGGGCAGGTATCCGCTCTGCGGCGAACCGGTCTATACCAACATGAAAAATAATTACCTCAAACGCATTGCCGGGTGTCACGGCTGTCCTTACCAATGTATGGGTTTCTACGAAATGCCGGGTATCGGTGGCGGCGGGCAGATGTGCGTTGAGGGCTGGTACGGTTATTTTTCACGCGGCAGTTCCGAAGGTTACTGGGACGGTAATATCATGTCCCAGAAGTTGGGCATAAATAATTACGAACTGCTGGCAATTATGAACATGATCGGGCAGATCGGGCGCTCTAAAAGATCCCAGATGGGGCTGACCATGATTCCCTCGTTCGACCATGTCGGGGAAACTGAATTAGGCGGCGCCGAAGTGCACCACCAGTTCCTTACCGAATTATTAGGCGGTATCGCGGACGGTACCAGTCCCTTCTCACAAGGGTTGGCGCGCGCCGCGGAAACGCTGGGCGCTACCGGCGCCTACTCCGCGATGTCTCCCAACCGCGGTTATTACCAGCACCACATTGAATGTGTTGGCTCGGCTTTACACTGGGCAACCGATTCCCGCGATCCGTGGAGCTCCTGCCACGATTACCAGACCGGTTTTGGGCCCTATGCCAATATCGCTTCACACTTCGGTGTGCCAGGCGGTGACTGGCGCGGCACTACCAAGACCAATATGTACGATCAAACGGAAAAAGAAACCATTTGGGTGCAGCATAACCAGCAGTTAAAAAATTCCTTACCGATTTGTGATTATTCCAGCGCTCCCAATACCTATTACCATCCCCCGTCCATGGATATCCAGATTTTTGAAGCCGGGGTGCTCTCCGCCGTCACCGGTGTGGATTATAGCGTCGACCGGATGTGGCAAGCCGCGGAAAGGATCTGGAATTTGAGCAGAGCGGTGGGGGTCTTACGTGAAGATAGAACCCGTGCCGATGACGCTTTAAGCCCGGCCTGGTTCCAGCGGGTTATCGGCGGTTCCGAATCATTATCTGCGCCTTTGAACAAAGTAGAGTTCGAAAAAATGCTGGACCGCTATTATGAAGTGCGCGGTTGGAACAAGGAAACCGCGCGTCCTACCCGGGACAAGCTGACATCGCTCGGTTTGGGGTATGTTGCGGACAAACTGGAAAGCGTAGGTAAGATCGGGTAACCACGCGGCCGTTTCGGTTGGATCTAAGAGATAGAAATGACGAACGGTGCAGCCAGCTTTACCGTAAAGCGTTTTTCTGCCGGGGGTGTTGCCAACCTGGAGTTGGAAATCGCCCGCGAGTTTCCGTTGACCGTTATTTTCAACGGCGTGGAACTGGTGACCCTGTTATGCTCGCCGGTTGACATGAAATGCCTGGCGGCCGGGTATCTGGCATCAGAGGGATTGATCGAGCGCAAGGAAGAGATCAAGCGAATATTGCTGGATGAGGACAAGGGTATTATCCGGGTAGACACCTTGCAGCCTGTTCCGTTGGTGGAAAATGCTACTTTCAAAAGAGTGATTGCTTCCGGTTGCGGGCGGGGCGCTTCGCTTTACAATACCGCGGACGTGGGTATTCCCAAAATAGAATCGAATATGCGGATAGGGGCGGATAAAATTACTGCTCTGGTAGAGAAGTTCCAGCACCATTCGGATTTATATTCCGCCACCCACGGAGTTCACAGCGCGGCCCTCTGTTCGGCGGATGAGATCGCCGTCTTTTTTGAGGATGTGGGGAGGCACAACGCTTTCGATAAGATTTTCGGGAAGTGTCTGCTGGAAGGAATATCACTGGAAAATAACTTGGTAGTCACCAGCGGCCGTATGTCTTCTGATTCGGTTTATAAAGTCGCCCGGCGGGGCATGCCGGTGCTGGTATCTGTGTCCTCGCCTACAGATTTAGCGGTCCGAATTGCCGCTGACCTCGGTGTAACTTTAGCAGGCAGAGTGACAAAACAAAAAGTGGATGTGTATACCCATACCGAAAGGGTTTTGGGCTGGTGATATGCCGGGCTTTAGAATGGAAGGATTGCCTTTTTTGACAAATCCTTGATAAATGACTAATATTTGGATTAGAGACGGAAAACAATTTCCGTTTAGAGTTTAGGGAGGTGGCCCCGATGTTTAAGAGTATTGGACCGATGGAGTTGATTTTAATCCTGGTGATTATCTTCATATTCTTCGGCGTGGGGAAATTACCCCAGGTTGGCGATGCAATGGGTAAAGCCATTAGGGCATTCAAGAAAGCTCAGAATGGTGAAGATGAAGAGCCCGCGGCGGTCGCTCCTGCGACAACCGAAAAAACATCTGCTAAAAAAATAACCAAGACCAGTAAATCGACCAAAAAAACAGCCTGATATTTCCCTAATTTCTGTTCTCGGTGGATTGTGGCGCAGGGAGACGTTGACCGGTGGATTTTTTATCTCAAGTAGGTTCACAGGAAATCCTGATGATATTGTTGGTGGCAATTATCGTCATCGGGCCGGCCAAAATTGCCGAATTCGGCAAGAGTGTGGGCAAAGTTACCCGTAACATCAAACAGGCTTCCGGCGAGCTCTCCAGAAATTTGAATAATGAACTGGAAGAGGAACAAAAAAGTAAAACTGTTAACCCGCCGCCTGTCAAGAAAACTTGATTTACGTGGTAAACGCGAACGGATTTGTCCTTCTTTCCCGGCTTGATCTATGAGCGAAGTTAAAAAACAGGGTATTCTCTACCATCTCAATGAGTTGCGCAAGCGTCTCATTTGGTGCATTATCGCGCTGGTAATCACTACTGCGCTTGCTTTCTTTTTCGCCGACCCCATTATCCAATTCCTGAAAGCGCCCGCGGGTAACGTGCAATTTCAATTCATTGAAGTTACCGAAGCCTTCTCCACTTATATGAAGGTCTGTTTCACCGTCGGTATCATCGGCGCCATGCCTATCATCATGTATAACCTGCTGATGTTCGTGCTGCCCGCGCTGAATTCAAGGGAAAAGAGAATGGTGCTGATTGCGCTGCCATGGATACTTATCATGTTTTTCGGCGGCGTCTTTTTTGGATATAAGTATCTCATCCCGCCGGCGACCGGCTTTTTACTGGGTTTCGGCTCCAAAGTGGCGGTTATCCAGCCGCGCCTGGGTAACTACGTTAATTTCGTGATTAATTTAATGCTAGTGATCGGTCTGATTTTTGAAATGCCGGTGGTGATCGCCTTCCTAGCGCGCATCGGGGTGGTCACATGGCGCTGGCTGGGGAAGCAACGCAAATGGGTCATCATCATAGCCTTCATAGTATCGGCGATCATTACGCCCACCCCGGATGCCATCAACCAGACCATCGTCGCCGCCACACTGATCGTGCTTTACGAGTTATCTATCTGGGTAGCATGGCTTGTAGGCAAACGTCAAAAAGTAGAAGTCATTTAGCGTTCCAATTTGCCCATTTGCTCAGTTATTCAATTCCTTGTCCGTCATGTCCTCGCTTATTTCCCCCGATTCGCTTTTTTTTCCATACTCTCTCAAGCCGGTATACAGGGGATTTTGGATATTATTGACCGATTTTTCCCTATTGACTCTCACGTAACGTCATAGCATATGATATTGAATATGCAATACACCATCAAACAACTGGCGGATACCGCCGGTATCAGCGTCCGCACCCTACATTATTATGATGAAATCGGGCTGCTCAGTCCGGAGTATAGGACCGAGTCCGGCTACCGTTATTACGGAGAAGAATCCGCGCTCAAGCTGCAGCAGATATTGTTTTTCCGGGAACTCGGGTTCAGTCTGGAAGAAATCAAGAAAATCATTACGAATCCGGATTTTGATATACGGCAAGCGTTGGTAAGTCACCGTGAGTTGTTGCAAAAACGGGCGGCTAAAATCCAGGAACTACTATTAACCATCGAGAAAACCATGAAAAAATTGAAGGGGGAAACCACCATGAGCATCAAAGATTATTATCAGGGATTCAGCGACGCCCAGATTGAAGAATACAGGCAGGAAGTCAAACAGCGCTGGGGTGAGAGAACGCTGGCGGAAAGTGAATCTAAAGCGCTGGGGATGGGTAAAGAAAAATTTGCCGCTTTACAGCTGGAGGGTGCTAAAATATTTCAAGCCATTGCCGATAATATGTCCAAAGGCCACGATAGCCCTGAAATCCAAGAGCTGGTAGGCAAGTGGCGGCAGTGGCTTGAAAACTACCACCACTACTCCATAGAGGCGGT
>JAQTOJ010000015.1 GCA_028713395.1 Dehalococcoidales bacterium
GCACGGAGATAATGGTGATAATTGCGGGGTAGGCGCCGGTTTTCTGCGAACCCGACGGCGTGATCATCGACCTGGGATGAGGGTATGGCGATATGGCGGCGGCGATTATGCAGAAGATGCCGGGGGTATCGGCAATCATGATCGACTATGCAGACGAGATGGTGCGGCTGGCAAAAGAACGCTTTCAAGACAAGCCTGAGGTGGCTTATTTCAAGTACGACCTGAATCATGGGCTGCCGGAAGAGGTGTTTGAGGGTGTTTACGATCTGGTGGTATCCGGTTTTGCTCTGCATCATGTGGATTTCCCGAACCGTTTGCCGTTATACCGCCAGATCCTGCAAGTTCTAAAACCCGGCGGAGTTTTTTTGAACGGAGACCGGTTTGCAGAAGAATCGACCGAAGTGAATGGATGGATGTTCAATAATTGGGTGAGTTGGATGACAGATAGAGCGACGGAACGTTTCGGCGCGTCAAGAACGTTCGACCAGATAAGGATGCGGCAATTAGAGATGGATAAGGAGTTCGGGGATAAGCCGGGCAGTTTGTGGGAGATGGAACGAGAGCTGAGAGCGGCGGGTTTCAAGAGTATCGATTGCCTTTATAAAAATCAGGTTTGCGCGCTGGTCTGTGGGGTGAAGTAAGAGAATCATTGCCCTAGTATTTTGAAGGGAAAACGGGCGCTCCAGGTTGAAAAATACCCCGTGATCCATCCCGGGCGGTGCTTTAATTTTACGCAAGAGAAAGGCGAGTAATGGGGTGCGACCACCCTGCATGGGGCGCTGCAAAGACACAGTGCATACTGGATTCCCACTTTCGTGGGAATGGGGGGTTAAGAGGATTTTGTTGATAAATTCGTCCTCCTCCGGCGGATTCGCAATGACGGTGCGATATCTGGCAGTTCCCGTGCCTGAAATTTGAATTTTTCCGCGGATTCAGGTATAATTATATTTAGTCAACCTAAAAAAAGAATACATTCCGCTAGGGGGGCTCGACTGCTGAGACCCCGGTGAAAACCGGGGGACCCTTAGAACCTGACCTTGGTAATACAAGCGAAGGGAAGCGGCCAAATTTTGAAACCAGGGATATGTCCGCTCCCCTGGTTTTATTGTTTTCTGGAGGCGAAAATGACACAACTGGAAGCAGCCCTGAAAGGCACGATCACCGCGCAAATGAAAGCGGTGGCGGAGAACGAGAAGCTGGAGGCTGAATTTATCCGGCAAGGCATTGCGGACGGGAATATCGTCATTCCCGCCAATATCCACCACAAAAATCTCAAACCTTACGGCGTGGGCAAAGGTTTACGCACGAAAGTGAATGCCAACTTCGGCACGTCTTCTGATTTCGGCTCGATTGAAACGGAACTGGAGAAATTGCAGGCTGCCGTGGAATGCGGGGCAGATGCGGTGATGGACCTTTCTACGGGGGGCAACATAGCCGCCACCCGGCGCGCGATATTGAAGAGTTCGACGGTAATGGTGGGCACGGTGCCGGTATATCAAGCCGCCATCAAAGCGATCAAAGAGCATGGCGCGATCGTGAAGATGACGCCTGACGATATTTTTACCGCGATAGAAGAACAGTGCGCGGACGGGGTGGACTTTATCACGGTGCATTGCGGGGTCACTCGTGACGCCATTGCCCGGTTGAAAGAACAGGGCAGGGTGACGGACGTGGTTTCCCGCGGCGGGGCGTTTATGGTGGGCTGGATGCTGCACAACGAGAAAGAAAATCCGCTTTACGAACAGTACGACCGCTTGCTGGAAATAGCGCGGAAGCATGATGTCACATTGAGCCTGGGTGACGGCATGCGTCCCGGCTGCCTGGCTGACGCCACCGACCGCGCGCAGATTGAGGAATTGATGGCGCTGGGCGAGTTAGTGGAGCGCGCCTGGAAAGCGGGCGTGCAGGTGATGGTCGAGGGTCCGGGGCATGTGCCTATCAACCAGATAGAAGCTAACGTAAAACTGCAAAAATCCATCTGTAAAGGGGCGCCTTTTTACGTGCTGGGACCGCTGGTGACGGATATCGGGGCGGGTTACGATCACATTACCGCCGCTATCGGCGGAGCGATTGCCGCCATGCACGGCGCGGATTTTCTTTGCTACGTAACGCCAACCGAACATCTGGGTTTGCCGGATGTCGAGGATGTACGCACGGGTGTGATTGCCTCACGCATCGCCGGTCATGCGGCGGATATTGCCAAGGGGGTCAAAGGCGCGGCGGAGTGGGATTTGCAAATGGCACGGGCGCGGAAACAACTCGATTGGGAGGCGCAGATCAAGCTGACCCTGCGTCCCGATTATGCCCGGAAAGTGCATGAGAAACACCATGCCAGCAGTGAAGCTTGCAGCATGTGCGGCGATTACTGCGCCATGAAAGTAGTAGGGGAATACCTGAATATCGAAACGGTGAAGTGCTAACGCGTAAGAGTTTCGGCTTATCAGTTCGATTTGCGCGGGCGAGATTGCCGCGGTACTTTGTATCTCGTAATGGGGTGGTGGATGCCCCGTCATCACATTGTATCAAGTTCCGATTCGTCTGCATTGATAATTTACCAAATCCCTCCTGACCTCCCTTCAAGTTTGAAGGGAGGGAACATACTGGACAACCGATCAGGTCGGGGATGGGCAGGATGACAGCGGGCTAAAAGGATGCGTTGCCCTCACGCTAGTCTATCCCATCGGGGGAGATAAGATGGTCACGAAAGGACAAGCGCGGGTTATTTTGCTTCGATATGGGAAAGAATGACACGACGGTTTGAGATTGCCGCGTTGCTGCGTTTCTCGCAAAGACGGGTGTCCACCAGCAAGACGCTTGTGCCACCAATAACAGAGGAGACGAGGCTGGATACCGTGTCGGGGGACGGGATGGGAAAGAGGACAGGAGGAGGCAGGATCAAAGTTCCGGTAGGAATATGCGGCCAGCCATGAACAGTGAGCGATAGACCGCTGACTAAAAACCTATAAAAACCCGGGAGACCCGATTATTTAACTATTGGCTTAAAACAGCCCAATTGTGTTAAACTTAATATTGTTTTAGCAATTATGACGGGTAATAAATCTTTCAAAAATCCTTGCGATGTGGCGGTAATCGGCGGCGGACCGGTGGGTAGCCAGACCGCTTACAAACTCTCACAGATGGGTTACCGCGTGCTGGTATTTGAAAAGAGACCGGCTTTCCCGGCGCACATCTGTTGCACGGGCATTGTCAGCCGCGAATGTGTGGAGACTTACGAAATTCCCACCTCCGTAATTTATCGTCAGGCAAACGGCGCCACACTTATCACACCCACGGGCCGGGCAGTCCCGGTGGAACGCGATACTCCCCAAGCCGCCATCCTCGATCGTTCCGCTTTCAACCAATTATGGGCGCAGCGCGCCGTCTCCGCGGGGGCGGAATACTGCTATGGTGCCGAAGTTAAAAACCTGAAACACGGTAAAAATGGCATCACGCTGGAAGTTAGCCAACAAGGCAATCCAGCCAGCATTCAAGCCAAGACGGTGGTGGTGTCCACGGGATTCGGCGCCCGTTTGATGGACGGACTGGGGCTGGGCGCCGCCGGCGATTTTGTAATGGGGGCGCAGGCGGAAGTCGAGACAAAGAACGTTGATGATGTTGAAGTATATTTCGGGAGCAAGGTAGCGCCCGGATTTTTCGGTTGGCTTACGCCCACCGGTGAAAACAAAGCGTTGGTAGGGGTGCTCTCCCGCCGGCATCCTCCGGCTTATTTACGCAGCTTGTTGGGGCGATTGGTGGACGAGGGTAAGATTGTTTCCGCCAAAGCGCCATTTACTTATGGCGGAGTACCGCTCCGTCCTTTGCACCGCACCTATGGCGATAGACTGCTGGTGGTGGGCACGGCCGCCGGTCAGGTCAAACCGCTCACCGGCGGGGGTATTTACTATGGGTTGCTTTGCGCTGACATGGCAGCGAATACCCTGAACCGGGCTTTTAACAGCGGCGATTTTTCACCCGCGCACCTGGCGGGATACGAACGTGCCTGGAAAAGGAAACTGGGTAGCGAATTAAGGAACGGTTACTTCGCCCGGAGAATGTACGAACTGTTAAGCGATTCCCAGATAGACAGCGTTTTCAAATTGATGAAAACCAGCGGACTGATAGAAGAAATGGAGAAATCCGATGATTTATCGTTCGATTGGCATGGCGCGGTGGTGAACCGGATTTTCAACCACCGTCTCATTATCAGAGTGTTAAAATCCCTCTATGTTGGGCAAAAAGGTAAAAAGGCAGTATAGTTAAGTTAAGTGCGAGAATAATCAGGGGGGAACATGGTAACTGGCGAACCGAAAACAAACCTCAGCCTCGGCGACGCGGCGAGTCAATATCTGGCCACTTTATCAGAGGAAAAGAAAGATTCCAGTCAACCTGTAATACATGCATTTGTGCGGTGGTACGGCTGGGACAAACAAATCGGCGGGATCAAAGGGGCGGAAGCCGGGAAATTCGCCGAACGTTTGTCACAATCGGATAGCGAGGCGGCGAAAAAACTGGAAATACTCCGCGGCTTTTTTACTTACGCGAAAAAAGAAAACTGGACCAGAGAAAGCCTGGCGGTCAGCATGAGAGTGAAACGCCCCAAAAGCCAAAACAGCGGGAGTGTGCGCCGAGTGGTGCGTGAACCGATTCCGCTGACCCAAGCCATGTATGACTCGCTACAGGCCGACCTGGTCAAATTGCAGAGCCGTCGCATTGAAGTAGTTGGGGATATTCAGCGGGCGGCCGCAGATAAAGATTTCCGCGAAAATGTGCCGTATCATGCCGCGCGCGAACAGAAAGGCATGATCGAAGGCAAGATCATGGAAATCGAAGAAACACTGGCGCGGGCGGTGATCACGGAAGAGAAGCAGGAAAAAAGTCAATTAGTCTGCGTGGGCGACGCCATTGTTTTACAGGTGGCGGATTCTCAGCAGGAATTGCGGTATATTCTGTGCAACCCCAAAGAAGTCGCCCCGGCCAAAGGCAAGATTTCGGTGATTTCTCCGGTGGGTAAAGCGGCGCTAGGGAAAAAGCAGGGAGACACCATTACCGTGGCCGTGCCGGCGGGGAAAATGCAGTACGTCATCCTGCGGATTGAAAGATAGTGCGTCACTCCACATAAGTCTGAGACGGATGAGAAATCTACCCGCCGATTACGTTCAATAAAAGGGATAATTCGCTTCGCTCAGCACTTCATGGTTGTGATATATTATTAACAACAAACTTCTTAAGGGTAAAATATGACCGATTGGCAGGTAACCGCCGTCACTCTGAAATGCCCCGGCATTGCCGATGAAGCCACCGTGATCGTGAAGAGCGATTGGACGGTGACCTGTACCGGCATGACAAAATACACCAAAGACCGCGCCGCCAGTCTGGATCTGGTGAAGCGCAGCATGCAGTACCGCCGTTCGCTGGAATGCAAAGGACTCAATTGCCCGACGATCACCGCCTACATTGAAAAACTCAAACTTGAAGAAGCTATCCCCACGGCTCCCGCGGGAGAAAGCAAGTGACCACGGAAACGGGTAATAAGATAAAAATTAAAATCGATAACATCTCCCTGAATTTCGGGGGGGTGAAAGCCCTGAGCAACATCAGTGTTGACGTAAGGGAAAACGAGATACTGGCGATTATCGGGCCGAACGGGGCGGGGAAGACCTGTTTACTCAACAGCATCAACGGATTTTACAAACCGCAGTCCGGAGATATTTATTTCGGGGAGAAGCGGATTACGCGCATCCGCCCCGACCGCGCCGCCAAGCTCGGGTTGGCGCGCACCTTTCAGAACATCGAACTGTATTCAGGCCTTTCCACGCTGGATAATCTGATGGCCGCCCGGCATATTTTGATGCACCAGAATTTCCTTACCGGGGCGCTCTACTATAAATGGGCGAAAGAGGAAGAGATAGAACACCGCCGGACGGTGGAAGATATAATCGATTTCCTGGAGATGGAACCGATCCGCAAGAAAGTTGTCGGCACGCTGCCTTACGGCATGCGCAAACGGGTGGAATTAGGCAGGGCTTTAGCGATGGAACCGAAGGTTTTGCTGCTGGACGAACCGATGGCCGGGATGAACCTGGAAGAAAAAGAAGACATCGCCCGGTTTATTGTGGATATTTTTGAAGGGCAGGGCAGCACCTACCCGGAGACGCCGGTGTTGCGTGACGGCGTGAACACCATCGTCCTGATCGAGCATGATATGGGCGTGGTGATGGATTTGGCCGACCGCATCGTGGTGCTGGATTTCGGCAAGAAAATAGCCGAGGGGACGCCGGAAGAGATCAAGACCAATCCGCAGGTGATCTCCGCTTATCTGGGCAAAGAAGGCTAAGTCAGTTCTCTCACTCCCCAACAAATTTACCATCCGGTTGTGACCTCAGTTACTAATTACGCCGCTAATTTCTGCTATATTGAACCTATAAAACTTAATGCTTATTTGAATGCAGGAGGGTTTTATGGCGCAGATACGGCTTTACGATTACAAACAGCAGAAAATAGTAACGGTAGATAAAGTCAACAAAACCAAAGCCGAATGGAAAAAACTGCTCACTCCAGAGCAGTATGAAATCACGACGGAGAAAGGCACCGAACGCGCCTTTACCTGCACCTTCGATGAGATCAAAGAACCGGGTGTTTTCCAGTGTGTCCGCTGCGGCACGGATCTTTTTGCCAACAAGGTCAAATTCCATTCCGGCACCGGTTGGCCGAGCTACAACGCTCCCGTGTCCGAACTAAACATCATCGAAAAACCCGACCGCAGTTTCTTGATGAACCGCACCGAGGTTCTCTGTGCCCGCTGCGAGGGTCACTTGGGGCATGTATTTGACGATGGACCGGCGCCGACTTTTAAGCGTTATTGCATCAATGCCGCGGCGATAAAGTTTGTGCCGGAATAAATAGGCGGGCGTGACGCCTGTGCCACCTTAAAAGGAGAGTGATATGCCTAAAGAAGAAATTGCGACCCTGGCTGGCGGTTGTTTTTGGTGCATGGAGACCATTTTTAAGGAAGTGCACGGCGTGCAGCAGGTGATTTCCGGGTATACGGGCGGGCATAAGGAAAAACCGACCTATGAGCAGGTTTGTTCCGATAACACGGGGCACGCCGAGGCGATCCAGGTAACTTTTTTCCCGGACGAACTCAGCTTCCGGGACATACTGGAGATATTTTTTACGGTGCATGATCCGACCACGCTCAACCGGCAGGGCAACGATGTGGGGAGCCAGTACCGGTCGGCGATTTTCTACCACAATGAAGCGCAGAAAGAGATCGCCGAAAAGGTGATCGCCGATATGACCAAACAGAAACTTTACCCCAACCCCATCGTCACCCAAATAAAACCGTTCAAGATTTTTTACAGCGCCGAGGACTATCACCGCGATTATTTTGAGCAGCATCCCGAAAATACTTATTGCCAGATAGTCATATCTCCCAAGTTGAAGAAATTCCGGCAAAAGTGGGCGATGAAATTGAAGAAATGAAGGGAGCGGAGCTGCGTTTGACCTGCCTCCCACCGATTATAGAAGCCGACTCCAGAGTGTTGATACTGGGCACGATGCCCGGCGCGAAATCACTGGAGAAGCAACAGTACTACGCCAATCCCGGCAATCAATTCTGGAGGATCATCTACGGTCTTTATGACCAGATGCCGTCAGAATATTATGCCGCCCGGCTGGCGTTCGTCAAGAGACATCATATAGCGTTGTGGGATGTGCTGAAACACTGCTCCCGCGAGGGCAGTTCGGACGGCAAGATAAGGGATATCGAGGTAAACGACATTGGCGATCTGATCGCCGGCCATCCGCAGTTGAAGTGCCTGGCTTTCAGCAGTCAAAAAGCTCATCAACTATTCGATACGTATATCAAACCCCGGATAGAAGATTTCGACCAACGACCTTTGGCCGTGGTTGTGCTGCCATCACCTTCCGGGCAGAATGCGCGGTTGAACTTCAAACAGAAATTGCAGAACTGGCAGATACTAAAAGAATATCTGGAAACCTGAAATTACTTAATCGGTGCCGAAAACCTTTTTATTGGCTTTCGCCCGGCGCACGACGATGAGGATGCGTTTGTTCCTGGTGGGGGTTGTTTTAGCGTCGTTGACCCAGTGGATATAAAGATTGCGGTAGCCGGGAGCAAAGGCGCGGAAATTCTGCCAGGCAGCCTCATCAGTTTTTAGCGCCTTTGCAAGGTCGGGCGGCATGATCTGTGTTTGGTTGAGAGTATAAGCCTTATCCCAGAGTCCGTTTTGTTTGGCGATGTTTATCTGCGCCATGCCCGCCGGGGTCATTTTACCATCAGCGATCAGTTTTTCCGCCTTGTCCTTATTGATCTTCGACCAGAGGCTGTTTTTGCGGCGGGGCGTGTATTTCAAAAGGAAGCTATCAGGCTCGTTTTTGCGGAGAACGCTATCGATCCAACCGAAGGCGAGGGCTTCTTCCATTGCTTCCGTGTGACTCAAACCGCCTTTGCCGCTCTGTTTGTTGTAGTGGATGAGCCAGACGCCGTCTTCTTTGGCGTGGTTTTCCTCTAACCAATGCCGCCAGTCCGCCCGTGTTTCAAAATGGAGGATTTTGTAGTTAGCCACCGCTGTCTGACACTCCTGCTACCGAGAATGGAGAGGTTAAGGATTTAATCCCACTTGCGCAGGTCGGTGATTTTGGGGGATTTCTCATCCAGCTTGCCGGTTTCCGAGACCACGAAATGATCGATTTTCACACGGCAGACATTCTGAAAGCGGGTGTTGATGGCTTCCGCCAGGGTATTGGCGTCATGGTGGGCTTCTTTACACTCAGCCTTGAGGGTAAGCACGTCCCGCTGCCCTTCACGGGTCACGAGGAGTTGGTAACGGCTGACGGCGCCGCTGTTCATGATGACCTCATCCGCTTGTTTGCCCACGACGAACATGCCGCGGACTTTCACGGCATCCCCTGCCCGACCTAAAATGCCGGTCAAGCGGTGGGCGGTCCGGCCGCAGGCGCATTTGGCGGTGGTGTAGGATGAAAGGTCGCCGGTGCCGAACCGGAGCAACCCCCAGGCTTTATTATGGATAGGGGTGACGGCAATTTCGCCGACCTCGCCCGGCGGGAGCTGTTTGCCGGTCAAGGGATCGATGATTTCGATAACGTAATCGTCCATCATGTGCAAGCCGGAGTGTTTTTCGCATTCGTAGGCGATGCAGCCGCCGGGTTCGGTGACGGCGTAAGCCTGTGACGTATTGATCCTGTATGTTTCTTCAAGGATCTTTCTCACCGAAGGCGCCAGCATTTCGCCGGTAAACCAGGCTTTTTGTATATGAAAATCTTTTAGGAAATCCAGCCCCATTTCTTCAGCTTTTTTAATGATGGTCATCAGGAAGGACGGGGTGCCGACGAAGCCGTTAACTTGCAAATCGCGCATGGTCTGGATTTGTATCTCGGTATTGCCGGCGCCGGTGTTGACCACGGTGGCGCCACAGTGTCTCAGCGCCTCGTAGAAGAGCATCCCGGCGGGTGACAGGTGGTAGGTGAAGGTATTCACCACGACATCGCCTTTTCTAAAGCCTGCCGCCCAAAAAGCACGGGCGAACCATTTGATGCGGGGGGTATGCAGGGGTTCGTAAATGGGGCCGGGGGAAATAAACACCCTTGCCACGCTTTCCGCGGGTACGGTCAAGAATCCACCGTAGGGCGGGTTTATTTTCTGTAATGCAATGACATCGGTCTTGCGGGTGACGGGCAGCTTCGGCAGGTCGGCGTACTCCCGGATATCGGCGGGTTTGACACCGGCCTGGTCCATGAGGGCGCGGGTGGCGGGGGCATGACGATAGGCATAAACGACGGTTTTTTTCAGCCCCGCCACCAGTTGACGGTGGCGGACGGCGGGAGAAATTGTTTCATTGACATCAAAATATTTGGCGGGATTTACAGCCATCGTTTGCGCCTCTTGTAATGTTTGACATCGCGGTAGCTTTTTTTAGCGCCGACCGTAGACAAACCCATGTAAAATTCTTTGACGTCCTCGTTGTTTTTCAGAAACTCGGCCGTGCCATCGAGTACGATGCGGCCGTTTTCCATGACGTAACCGTAGTGGGCAATGCTCAGGGCGACTCGCACATTCTGTTCCACCAGCAGTACGGAGGTTTTGGATTCGGTGTTGAAGCGTTTGATAATGTTATAAATTTCTTCCACCAGCAATGGAGCTAACCCGAGCGAGGGTTCGTCCAGCATCATCAATTTTGGTTTGGCCATCATGGCCCGGCCGATGACGACCATTTGCTGCTCGCCGCCGGAAAGATAACCGGCAATGTTGCGCCGCAGGGCTTTGAGACGGGGGAAATAGCTGTAAACCATTTCCAAGTCCAGCTTGACGGCATTACCGTCACGCCGGTTGAAGGCGCCAACCAGCAGATTCTCTTCGGCAGTCAGGTGTCCGAAGACGTGACGGCCTTCCAGCGCCTGGATAATGCCGAGTTTGCCGATCTGTTCGGCGTTTTTTTTATCGATACGCTTGTCGTCCCACTCGATATTGCCGCCCGTCACCTCGCCTTCTTCGACCTTAAGCAGGCCGGAGACGGCTTTGAGGGTGGTGCTTTTGCCCGCGCCGTTAGCGCCTAAAAGGGCGACAATGGCGCCGTCATCCACTTTCAGGGAGACGCCGTGGAGCACGCGGATGACATTCAGGTAGGCGACTTCGATGTTGTTCAGTTTTAACATAATTTATGCGGCTCGGTTAGTATGGTGTCCCCGTATAAAATACCAGTTTATCAAGATTAGGGCTGGCTGTACAGCTACGGGGCTATTAGTTGCTATAAGAGAGATTCTTCGCCCGCCAGAGGCGGACTCAGAAAGTGATCTGGGAGTGGGGGGATTTACCCCCACTCCCTATTAACTCTTTTGTTTACTGGAAATTGTAATCGATCTTGGGCGCGGTGATCCAACCGGTGATGGGAGCGATGCTCCCGCTGCTGATCTTGAAAATGCGCAATGATTTGGAGAGGCGGTTGTCCCCGGCAGTGTAGCTGACGACGCCGTGCAGACCGCCCGGATCGAAGTTGCTGAGTTTCTGAATGCCCTGGGTTTCGATGATTTGAGGGGTCAGGTTGTTGATACCGGCATTCTGAATGGCCAGGCGCAAGATTTCCGCCTGGATGAGGCCTTCCGCCCAAGTGGTGATGTAATCCATATTCCCTTTGTCCTGGGGATGGAGTTTCATCATATATTCGGTCATTTTGGCCATGGCGGGAACATTATCGCCCCAGCTAACGGTGGGATACACGCCATAAAGCCCTTCAACGACATCCGCCCCGGCAGCGTTAACCAAAGCGCTGGTAATGGCGGCGTGGCAGACACCGACGGTAGTCTTGGGATACATATCGAGCTGTACCATGTTCTTCATGATGACCGCCGTGGGGGCGGGGGTGCTGGAGATATAAATCACATCCGGTTTCAAGGCTTTGACGCGGGTCAGGCTTTCGATCTCGGATTGGGTGGTAGTGGTATGTTCTTCAGTGGCGACAATTTCCACGCCCAGTTTGGCGGCGCCGGCCAGCGCGGCATCCTTGGCGCCTTGTCCGGTGGAGTTGTTCAACAATAACAACGCCATTTTCGGTTTGCCGGAACCTTTCCAGATATTGGTCATGTAGTAATTGGTAAAGGCGGACCAGTCATCGCCATAATCCGGTAAAGTGGCATAGATATGCTTGGGGGGATTGGTCAGTTTCGGGGCGCTGAAAACGGCAATGCCCGGAAAACTGGCGCGGTTGGCGATTTCCATGGAATAGGACATGGTGGTGGAATCGTTGGTGGCGAACATGAGGGTGCCGGCATCCATCAAACCGTTGATAATGGTGACGGATTTGGAGGCGTCATACTGGTTATCGTTCCAGACGACTTCGACCTGGTGACCGGCGACGCCGCCGAGTTCTTCATTGATGTATTTCCAGACATCCAGAATACCATCGGACATGACGCGGCCTTTTTCACCGGCGGGTCCGGTGTAGCAGAGGCTCAACCCGATTTTCAACGGCTTAGCCTGAGCGCTAGTGGTAGTATCTGTGGATTCCGTTTTATCGCCGTTTCAGCCGCTTAACACCAGCGGCGTCAGGGCGATGACCAACGCCAGGGTTGCGGCGCCCAGCGTTTTGATCAGTCTATTGATTTTCATTAGTTCGTTTACCTCCCAAAATATATAAAAACTTGTTGCAACCAGCAATTATTTCCAGATACGCTTTTTACCTCCCTCGAAATTAATAAGAGAACGGCCAGAGCCGGTAGGATGATTTGAAAAGCTGCCAGCGGTGGGTGATGCCGCGGGGTTCCAAAACCAGGAAAAGGATAATGACCAGCCCGAATAACATAGGTCCGAAGCCGGTGGCGAAGCCAGCGGGCAAAGATAAGGTGCTTTCCATGACAGGCACCATGCGGGTAACGACTTCACCCAGTAAACGAATGAAAATGGCGCCGAAAATGGGGCCCATAGTGCTGCCCATGCCGCCGATGATGATCATGCCCACGTACAGAATGGATTCGGTGAGGCTGAAATTTTCACCGCTGATAAAGCCGACCCAGTGCGCTGTCAGCCCGCCAGCGATACCCGCCAGGAAACAGCCGATGAAGAAAGCGAGTAATTTGTAGTTGAACAGGTTGATACCCATGACCTCGGCGGCGAGATCATTATCACGCACGGCGATAAAAGCCCGGCCGACTTTAGTGCGGGCGAGATTTTTCGCGCCGAAAATCACGACGGCGGTGAAACCCAGAATCAAATAGAACTGACTGGCCTGGCTGGTGAAACTAATGCCCAGAATTTCTGCCGGGGGCACAGACATACCCATGAAACCGCCGGTCATGTTCGTCCAGTGATTGATGACCCACAAGATGATGAAGTAAGCGGCAATGGTGCTGATGGCCAGGTAAAAGCCTTTTACTCTTAGAGACGGGATGCCGACCAGGACGCCAACCAGTCCTGCCAGTATGCCAGCGGCGAGGATAGCGGCTAAAAACGGCACATGGAAACGTCCGGTCAAAATGGCGGAGGTGAAAGCGCCCACCGCCATAAACGCCGCGTGCCCGATGGAGAGCTGGCCGCAATAACCGGTAAGGATGTTCAAGCCGGTGGCGGCAATAATGGTGATACCGATAAGGTTAGCAACGCCCAGGAGATAATTATTGAACCAGAAGGGCGCGGCGATGAGGAAAGCCGCCACAGCCAGGAGCATGAATTTTTGAGTACGGGTGCGGAAGATGGTCATATCTTCTGCGTAGTTGAAATTCCTCGTGCCGGCGGGTAAATCCATCATTTAAATCCTCTCAATCCGCTGTTCGCCGAACAGCCCGTAAGGTTTGACGAACATGACAATGACAATGATGATGAAGGGGATGACTTCCCGGACGCCGGGCCAGGTCAAGGGGGTCAGGTAGCCGCCGCCCAGATTTTCCGCCAGCCCGATGACGGGACCGGCAATCATGGCCCCGCCGAAGGAATCCAAACCGCCCAGAATGACGACGGAGAAGGATTTCAAACCGGCGCTGGTGAGGCCGTGATTGATGCTGCCGATGCTGGACATGAGGACGCCGCTGACGGCGGCCAGCACGCAGGCGAGCATCCAGGAATTGGAGAATATTTTGGTGACGGGAATGCCGCAAGCCTGCACCGCTTTCTGGTCGTCAGCGGTAGCGCGCATGGCGATACCCATTTTGTTGTATTTGAAGTAGAGTGTCAAGAGCACAAAGAGGAACAAAGCGATGACCGCCGCCCAGAGATATTCTTGTCCCATGACCGCCGTGCCGATATGGATGGCTTTCTGCGGGAAGAGACGCGGCAAGGTGGCCTGGCTTTGCGGCCAGACAAAACTGACCAGTCCCTCAAGGAAAAAGGATAAGCCTAATGTGACGGTAATCAGAGAGAGAATGGGCTGCGCGATGAGCGGTCGTAAGATGATGCGTTCCACGACCCAGCCTAAAAAGAGGGCGAAGACAATGACCAGCGGCAACCCGATAAAGGCGGGCAGACCGGCCTGCGAAAGCATGCCGTAGGCGAACCAGGAGAAAATCAGGATCAATTGCCCCAACGCCAGGTTGGCCACGCCGCTGGATTTCCAGACCAGCACGAATCCCAGGGCGATCAAAGAATAGATCATGCCAACGGTGACGCCGGTAATGACAAACTGCAAGAGTTCAGACATTAGTGTTGCCTCGCATTATACATTTATCTCACAGGTTTTCCTGTGTGGGAGACAGAGTGTTCATTAATCCAATCCCGACAACAGGCAAAAAGGTTCTGACACCGATATACATCGATGTCAGAAAGTGACTGGTTGCGACGATAGACACTTTAGTTTTCTCCAACCGTTCTAATCTTGATACCCGTGGTCACATTGCCTTTGCGGCCGTCACGGTAGGTGACCGAAGCCATGACTTCCACCTCATGCTTATCGTGATACATGGCCGAGATCAAATCCGAGTAGCGTGATTCCATGAACTCGCGGCGGATTTTCCGGGTGCGGGTGAGTTCTGCCTCGTCGGCGTCAAATTCCTTGTGCATGAGGACGAATTTGCGCACGCGGGAGGCTTCCGGCAGATAGCTGTTGACGCGCAGAATGTCTTTTTCTATCAGTTTGGCGACTGCATCCTTCTGCGAGAGATCGACGAAGGTGGTGAAATTGAGGCGTTCTTTTTCCGCCCATTTGCCGACCATTTTGAAATCCATGTTGATAATGGCGGAGACGTAATCATTATCTTTATTGCCGAGCACCATGGTGTCTTTGATGTACGGGCTGAATCTCAACCGGCCCTCGATATACTGAGGCGCGTAGCGGGCGCCGGTCTTCAGTTCGCCCATGTGGTCCATTCGATCGAGGAAGATGAGATGGCCTTTTTCGTTGATATTGACGGCATCACCGGTGCGCAGCCAGCCGTGAACAATAGCTGCCGCTGTCTTTTTTTCATCGTGGTGGTAACCGCTGAACATGGAATCGCTGCGCACCAGTAATTCGCCGGAGTTCAAGATACGCACTTCGGTGCCGACCGCGGGACGTCCGACGCTTTCGAAATCGATCTCACCTTTGCCGTGAGAAGAGATGAGACCGGCTTCAGTGCTGGCATAGGTCTGGCGCAGTTCCACGCCGATGGCGTGAATCAAACGGAAGGTATCCAGGCTCAAGACCGAGCTGCCGGTGACGGCGAAGCGGATATTGATCAAGCCCAGCTTGTCCTTGAGGGGACGGAAGAGGAACCAGAAAGCGGGGACGGAGAGCAATTTCCACAATAAAGAGGGCGATTGGTTTTTGAATTTATAATCGGCGAGCTTGTGACCCACCGGCAGGAACAGTTTATAGGTAAAGCGCTTGAGAGGGTGGGCATCGATCATTTTCACCTGGATTTCGCTGACCAGACTCTCCCACTGGCGGGGGCCGTAAATGACAAAGTTGGGTCCGATTTCCCGCGTGTCTTCGGCGATGGTTTCCGGTTCTTCCGGGAAGTTCAAAACCGCGCCGGTCAACAGGTGCGGGATGGTGGCGAAATAACTATCGCCCACCCAGGCGGCGGGGAAGTTGGAGATCAGGTTATCATCGGAATCGATGGGATAGCGGCTGACGAAGTTCTGGGCGGTGGCGATGAGGGCGCGGTGGGTGAGCAAGGCGCCTTTGGGCAGACCGGTAGTGCCGGAGGTGTAGTAGATGAAGGCGATATCGTCACCGGAAGCAGCGCGCAAATTTTGCTCAAAGAGATTGGGGTGTGATTTTTCGTATGCCTCGCCGAGTTTGATGACATCATAGAAACCGATGAGGAGCGGGTCGTCGTAATTCTTCAGTCCTTTGGGATCCC